>DATDCP010000321.1:0-5443 GCA_036524255.1 Chitinophagaceae bacterium | reverse complement strand
CGGCAGTAGACGTAGAGTTGGATGCGAGAGTGAAAAAACTTGTAGCTGAGTTCGATGAATTCATGGATGATGATTTCAGTACTGCGAAAGTAATGGCGAATATGTTTGAGCTGGTGCCAGTGATCAACAGCATGAGGGATAAAACAATCCCTGTTTCTGCATTGAGTAAAGAAACTTTTGAATTGCTGCAACAGCAAATGAAAGTGTATGTAGAGGATGTTTTAGGATTGAAAAGTTTTACAGAAGCGGATAATGAAAAACTAAAAGGTGTGATGGATCTGCTGATCGATATTCGTAAAGAAGCAAAAGGAAAAAAAGATTTTGCAACAAGTGATAAGATAAGGAAACAACTCACCAAACTTGGCATAAGTTTAAAAGATGAAAAGGACGGAGGAATGAGTTGGAATATAGAATAAATTCAGATCCACGATTTTTAGGATTTTTTTTGGATTAAGAGGAAATAGGGCAACTTAAATTTTCAATGGCTCGATTTAAGTTTCGTTTGTCAAAAATATCTTTTCATCTTTCCTGTAAAACTCTATATTTATTTCCTCATAATCCTTTTTAATCAGGTTAATCGTGGTTCTATGCATTATGTCTCTCACTTATCAAAAGATGAAAAATTAAAAAAGCTGATCAGGGATCACGGCACATTCAAATTGATTAAGAAGAAAAATCTTTATCTATATCTCTGTTATTCTATCATGAGCCAGCAGCTATCTACAAAAGTTGCAAGTGTTATCAAACAACGTTTTCTTGATCTCTATGATGGAGAGCCAACGCCACAACAGATCGTTGACACGCCTTTTGCAAAACTTAGAGGCATTGGTTTGAGTAATGCCAAAGTGAGTTATGTACAGAATGTTGCAAGGTTTGAAATAGCTAAAGGAATGGATCATAAGAAACTTTCAAAGATGAGCAATGAAGAAGTGATCGAATACCTGACGCAGATAAAAGGAGTTGGACGCTGGACAACAGAAATGTTGTTGATGTTTGCGCTTTGTCGTGAAGATCTGTTTGCAATTGATGATCTTGGTTTGCAACAAGCGGTAATTGGTTTATACGATCTGAAGCACCGCAAGAAAAAAATAATGAATGCTAAGATCCTGAAAATAGCAGAGCAATGGTCACCTTACCGTACTTATGCATGTATGTATTTGTGGAGGTGGAAAGACAATGTGCCGACAAAATAATTACCTGTTCCAGTTGTGGCCGAAAACAATATACCATCCCCAGCTATCGGGCCCTTTCGCAACATCTATTCCTGCTCTTATTCTGAATAATCGTGCAATAAGATAACGAAAGCCGCCTCCGAAATTGTAAGCTGTTTCTGCATCGCCAAAACTTTCATTTCGTTCCATTGCTTTTCCCAAACCTGCAAAAGCTACCGCACTCCATCGCAAACTAAGATCAACTCGTTGTTCTGTTTCGATCAGGGCAGTTGTATACCCCTGGAACCTGACAGCCGGCACACCCCGTAATGCCAGCGATGGCAATGCATAAAAAGGAGGATCTCCAAACATAAAATTTGTTTCTACTCTGAATCCACTGATCCAATTTTTTTGAAATGGGATAAACCAATTCAATGCTCCCGCAAGTTTTTGATAAGTAAAGTCGCTTCCCGTCCAGTTATCGTTCGCATTGTATGCTACATTTATCCTTGCACCCTTGTCGGCTGTAAAAAAATTATCCCGCTTGTCCCAATCAATAAAAGTTCCCAGGCTGGCAACATTGCTTTCGAATTCTCCCGATTTAATTGATGAAGGCAGACTGTCTATAAATAATGGCGTCAATTTATTTTTCGAGAAAAAATATTGCATTCCAAGATATACTTCCTGCTTAGATATTCTCTTAGACAAAGAAAATATAAGCGGTATAGCTTTAACACTGAAGTCGAACTCTTTTTCTCCTATGTTGGCGACATCCCTGTAAAAAGATAAATTTAGATCAGCAATACCACCTCCGATTCTATACTTCAAACCTTTTGCCGGTATGCTCCCGATCCGCATTCCTCCAACCATCCAGCTATTATTTACTGTGTACATTGCAAAGCCTGCAGTAATATCAGGTGCGATATAACCAGTATAGCCTGGTGGCTTTTTTTTAGGGGTAAGAAATATTGGTACAATTGCTAAACCAAGTCCGCCAACTGCAGGTTCGGTGATAATAAAAGGAACAGGGATAAAGCCTTTTGCATCTATTAAAAAACTGCTGAAATCAAACTTGCCATCTAAAGTGTCTTTTAAGTGTGCTTTGGAAGAAGCTTTTGACTTAGGTATTATTGTAGTATCCTCTTGCGCAAATACTGGTTGATGCAAGATGATCGCTGCTGCAAAAAGGTACAAGAGCAATTTTAAGTGCATGGGATAAGGTTTCAATGGAAATTGAATTTAAATAAAAGCAGGTAATTGAGAAAGAAATTTTCAAACACTAACTTTTCTTTGACCAATAAAACAGAAATATTTAGACTTTGCTTGAGTAGCGGCACCGGTTGATAAAATTAAATCACCACCTTCTCCAATTTATCAAGTTGTGATTGATCGATACTTGCTCCTAACCCAGGGGCATCAGGTACTTTCATAACACCATTTGCATGATAAGTTAATCCCCCAGTAACAATATCTTCAGAAAACATAAGCGGTGTATCAAAATCACAATGAACAATATGATCACTGCATAGTGCAAGATGTGCTGATGCAGTCATCCCTAATCTTGATTCAAGAAATGCGCCAACCTGCATGTGCATTTTTGCTTTGTCCCCCAGCTTTACAATTTCATAAGCATTAAAAACACCTCCGGCCTTTCCTACTTTTATATTAAACATATCACAGGCTTTCAGCTTCAGCAACCTTGCGGCATCATGTGCATCGCCACAGCTTTCATCTGCCATTATTGGTATGGGGCTTTTCTTTTTTACTTTTCTTAATTGCATGAAATTCCATTTGGCGATTGGTTCTTCACAATGCTCGACATTATAGTCATTAAGTGCATTCAATGTTTCGATCGCTTCTTTTACACCCCAACCCTGGTTGGCATCTATGCGAACAGGAATATCATCACCCACGGCTTCACGTATCATTCTTATTCTTTCCACATCTTTTTTCTTTGACTCACCCAATTTTACTTTAATAGATGGATACCCCTGATCTTTTATTTTCAAAGCATCTGCTGCCATCTTTTCCGCATTATCAAGGCTCACAGTATAATCTGTTACCAGCTCTTTATTGTTTTTGCCGCCGTACAATTCATAAAGTGGCACTTGCTTGTGCTGACCAATGATATCATGTAAGGCAATATCAAATGCGCTTTTAATACTTGTGTTGGCATAAATTAATCTGTCTATTGCCGCAAGATTATCCTGCAGCTTTAATGCATTTGCTCCTTTTAACAATTTGGCAAAATATTGTCCGACGATAAAACAGGTATCGATGCTTTCACCATTTACAGGCATATAAGGGCTACTCTCACCAAAGCCTGTGATACCGGATTCAGTTCTTATTACTACGATCACATTTTCAACATGTGTTTCATAAGCCAGCGAAGTAATGAATGGCTCAATTAATGGCATCCGCAGTTTATAGATCTCTACCTGCGAAATAACTTGTTTTTCTTTCATGAAATTATTTTTAAGGATCGGTATCAAATAAAATTCTAAGACCAAGGTTAATGCTGCCAAGCAATGGTGCATGAGAATTGTTCATAAGATACTTGCTTGGATAATCGGTTGTGGGTATATACATCCTTATTTCTGAATATATATAAATCTCATACGAAATGGGGAATTCAACACCGCCAGTAAGATCAAATGTCAGTCTTTTAAAATCCCCTGAACCATGTATAACATTGTATTGTATTGTATACAGGGCAGTATCTATATAAGTCGAAAATGTATTGGATGCATTGCCATACATCACTCCAAAACCACCAGCTGCATAAAGATTAAATTTTTCAAGATGGTTATATGAGCCAATAAAATATCTTTTGAATCCAAAAGATATTTGTTTTAATCTCATTTCTGACTGATTAGAGAAAGAAGTGGTTTGGGGTTGTGTTGTCGGAGATTTAGCGGTGGCAATAAGAGTGGTTTCATATTTTCCCTTCATATGAAAATTAAGCCAAGCATATACAGTATTTTTTTTATCAAGATGCCATTGAGGCA
Organism: Chitinophagaceae bacterium; assembly: GCA_036524255.1. Taxonomy (GTDB): domain Bacteria; phylum Bacteroidota; class Bacteroidia; order Chitinophagales; family Chitinophagaceae; genus VBAS01. The sequence goes on along the minus strand of DATDCP010000321.1, from coordinate 1,284 downwards.
GGATAGTTAGACCAACTGTGGTAAATTTTTGTTGTGGATCAAAATTGTGTAGTAAAGAAATATCGGTGGCGGCGCTGAATTTTACCTGCGCAAACAGGCAATTATTGCCGAGTAAGAAAAAAAATATTAAAGCACTACTGAATGACTTCACAAGAAAAGTTGTGATGCAATGTTAAGTAAATATTGGTTATCATATTTTATGTTGTTCAAGACCAAGGCCCTTTGCTACATTAAATATCCTGTGTTGGCTTCTGTCTTGAAAAATTATTTTACCAACTTCAGTTCCTTAATAATATTTGAAGCACCGCCTAATTTATCAATACACCAAAGTATATAGCGAACGTCAACACAAATAGTACGGTTCAGATCTTTGTCAAATGCAATTTTATGACTTAATGCCTCATAATTACCATCAAAAGCAAGACCCAATAAGTTGCCGTTGGCATCTATGACAGGAGAACCTGAGTTACCGCCGGTAATATCATTGGTAGTAATGAAACAAACTACCAGGTCTTTTTTTAGTTTATCTGCATATTGGCCAAAATCTTTTTTCCTGGCGAGTTCGACCAATCTTGCAGGCAGGTCAAACTCGTAATCGCCTGGTTTGTATTTTTGAAGAACACCTTTCATAGTACATACATAATCATAGAACACTCCATCTCTTGGCCGATAACTTTTTACATTTCCAAAACTCACTCTCATCGTAAAGGTGGCATCCGGGTACATCATTTTTGCTTTTACTGTATCCATTTCCATTATTCCTTTCAAATACATCCTGCCATATTCAGTATTTTTTGTGTTAAACTGCTGAAATTTTGCTGAGTATTTGCTTTGGTAGTTAATAAGAAATGCACTTGCATGGGCATAAGCGGGATCATCTTGCAATACATTGCCATCAGGGTTTTTAATGAATGCATTCCATTTGACATCATCAAAGATCATCGTCTTTTCAAAAACATGTTTAGCATATTTTTTATAGGTCTGTTCGTCGTCTAATTTTCCCCAGGCTCCCACATGTGTTCTATAAAAATCAATAGGGTGTTGTTGTTTATCAACATCCCTATAAAACATCATCGTAACATCAGCTACTATTTTTTCATCAGAAGTTTTGTTCTCGTTTTTAAGAAATATAGTTCTTGCTTTTCCTGCCTGGTCAAGCGCCTTCTTTATTTCCGCTGCAGTTTTTCCCTGTTGCACCAAAGCTGTTTCAATCTGTTGTAATGAAGCAACAAAAGCCATTAACGGTGAACCGAAGATCCCCTCATTCATATACATGCGGTGTTT
>DATDCP010000320.1:0-12834 GCA_036524255.1 Chitinophagaceae bacterium | reverse complement strand
TATTTGTTGCTTCATAATAAATGAATTTAACGGCCTCAGAATTTGTATCTATTTGTAGTGTTTCAATTTGCTTTTTAACCACAGTGACACTGAGTTCACAGAGAAACACGGAGACTATCCCTGTGCTTCTTAGTGTCACTGTGTCTCCGTGGTTCAATTTACTTTACTCCTTTTCGCTGTATCTCTGCTGCTAACTGAATGGCTTTACGAATCCTTAGATAAGTACCGCAGCGGCAAATATTACCGGCCATGGCATTATCAATATCCTTCTCAGTTGGATTTTTATTTTCCCTGATAAGAACTGCCGCAGACATGATCTGGCCACCCTGACAGTATCCACATTGGGGAACATCTAATTCGATCCATGCCTTTTGTAAAGGATGTTCACCCTTTTCGGATAGGCCTTCTATCGTTACAACTTTTTTCCCTGCCAAACTGCTCACTCTCGTAACACATGAACGAGCGGCTTGCCCGTTGACGTGCACTGTACAGGCGCCGCATTGGGCAATGCCACAACCGTATTTTGTTCCTGCAAGACCAAGAGTATCTCTGAGTACCCATAACAAAGGTGTTTCGGGATCTACATCTACATTGTAGTTTTTATTATTAACATTTAATGTGATCATAGTTTATATATAAATAATGAAGAATATTTTTTAGGCCCGGCTGGTTTTGTTCAATTGTAAAATATATGGCTGTTCATAAAATCGGTTGCCGGTTTTTTTATACAATGCATTTGCCACAGCCCCAAATACCGGCGGAAAAGGTGGTTCACCTAATCCCGTTGGATCAAGATCATTTTGCACAAAATGAACGTCGATCTTTTTTGGTGCTTCGTGCATTCGTATCATTCTGTATCGATGAAAATTATTTTGCTCTGCAACACCGTCTTTATGGGTTAATCCTCCATAAAGTGCATTGCCGATTCCATCAACAACTGCACCCTCGATCATATTGATCGCCGCATCAGGATTTATTACAATACCACAATCAACCGCACTGGTAACCCTTTCAACATAAGGTTGCCCATCTCTCATTACCAGATCCACAACATGGGCCGCATAAGAGTTGTGACAGAAATAAGCAGCGACACCACGACTGTATTTTTTATTTTCCGCGTTGTTCCATCCTGATTTTTCTTTAACCAATTTTAATACTCCTGCATATCGGTCAGCGTCATAGTCATTTGGTTTACCAACGGGATTTTCTTTGGCTCTTTTTAAAAGCTCTAACCTGAGATCGATTGGATCCTTACCCATTGCTTCTGCTACTTCATCTAAAAATGATTGTTCCGCTGCCGCATTGAAGTTTGATCGCGGAGCTCTAAATGCTCCAATTGTAATATTGGATGGTATCTGCCAACCTTCAGCAAGATAATTATCAACTGCACCAGCTGGAAATCTGTTTGCATGAATTGGGTGTTCAGGAATACCGCCACCTTTTACATGAAACGCAATTAAATTTTTATTGGCATCCAATGCAGCCCGGTAAGTAGCCGTGTACATGGGGCGATAAATGCCATAAGTCATGTCATCTTCACGACTGTATACAAGTTTGACAGGGGCTTTGATCTTTTTAGAGATAAGGGCTGCTTCATAAATATAATGTCCATAAGCTCTGTTACCAAAGCCTCCACCCATTCGGGTCATCTGGATCTCTATTTTGTCGGCTGGAAGGTTTAAAAGTTTTGCAAGAGTTGGTTCTGACCAACCCGGAGCTTGCAGATTTCCAGCCACTAAAGCTTTTTCATCGGTAACATGAGCAAAGAAATTCATTGGCTCCATACAGTTATGTGCTAAGAACGGTGCAGTATAGGTACGTTCGATGACCTTTGCCGCATTTTTAAAAGCTGTTTCCGGATCTCCGTCTTTTCTTAATTGTTGAGCAGGTTTGCTTGCATATTCTTTCATTTTTGCAAGCTGAGTGCTCGTACTTTCAAGCTCACCAGGAATAATAACTTCCCTTTTTTGAGCTCCTATAATGTTTTTGGTTTCGCCGGCAGACTCCCACTGTACTTTTAATTTTTTACGGGCTTTCATTACTTCCCACGTAGTATTGCCGACCACGACCAGCAGATCGTTGAATGTTCTTGTATCAAAACCTCCTTGTTCGAAACCATCTTCATATAATTTTTGACTAAACACATCTTTGATGCCAGGCATTTTTAAAGCTTCCGATGCATCAAAAGATTTAAGTTTCAATCCGAAAGCAGGTGGATGTTCGATCATGGCGATCAACATTCCTTCCACTTTATAATCCAATCCAAATAATGGCTTACCAGTTATGATCTTTAAGCCCTCTACATTTTTCTGCGAACGTCTTACTACATTAAAATTCCTTACATCTTTTAGTTTTACTCCTTTGGGTATGGGAATTTCTGAAGCTTTTGATGCAAAGCTGCCATACGTTCCTGACTTACCGCTTTTTTCATGATAAAGCATTCCTGCTTTAGTTGTTATTTCTTCCACTGGAACATTCCAGGTTTGTGCTGCGGCTTGCATCAACATATTGCGTGCAGCGGCCCCTGCTTCCCGAAGTGGTTTCCAGTACATCCTTACCGAATTGCTTCCACCGGTAAATTGTGGCCCTAATTTTACACTGTCATGCGGTCCCATTTCTACCTCAACTTTTTTCCAATCTGCATCCAGCTCTTCAGTAACGATCATAGGCAATGATGTCATCACGTTTTGCCCAAACTCAGGATTAGGATTGAGAATCTTTATAACATTATCAGGTGTGATCTTAATATACCCGGTCAACTCATACCATTGATCGGGAAGATCAAGCCCACTTACTTTATCGTCCAGATCGAATTTTGCCAAAGCGCTAAAGCTTATCATCAGTCCGCCTCCGGCAAGTGCTGATGATTTCAGAAATGATCGCCTGTTAATGGAAGTTTTTTGATGTGTCATTTTCAGGAATTTATTTGTGAGAACATGATCTTTTAGGATTGATTTAAAGTTACGAACTTATTAAGCCCTTTCTTTTACCAGTTTCAATTTCTCTAACCATTTCTTCACTTCAGTCTCTGCCTCCTTTGCTTTTTCTACTTTGGTAAGACGAGCCTCCCCATCACTTTCCTTTCCTCCCTTAATTGAAAAGCCGTCTAATATTTTACTTTTTAAACATAATTCCTTTACGGTATCAAAACTACTTCCAATTCCATATCCATCGTTGGTATTGAATGGCACAATAGTTTTTCCAGTCAGATCATATTGTTTCAAAAAACTTTTCATTGGGGGCGGTAACTTCATACCCCAAGTAGGGAAGCCTATAAACACTACATCGTAATTTTGAATGCTATCAATTTTTGTTTTTAAAGGCGGTAAATAACCTGTTTCATTTTCCTTTACTACTTGTTCTACCGTAGCCCGATAATTTTCAGGATATGGATTTTCTAATTCAAGTGTTACCAATGTTCCGCCCACATTTTTATGAATGATCTCTGCAATTGTTTTTGTATTGTTTGTTCGTGACAAATACACGATCAATATTTTGTCAGATTTTATAGTAGAACCCATGCTCGCATTGCCATCCTTCATTTGTGATGAAGAACAAGCTGAGATCAAAAGAACAATTGCCAAAAGCATTTGCGTCATAAAAACTTATTTTCTAAATAAAAGTGGTGTGAATTGCAACTTATAGATTCGCCAGTTTTATTGTTATTTCATTTTCACTGCCCTCATCAACTTCGAGAAAGTAAGTGAGCCCATCTTCCACTTGCCGTTTTCTTTAATATACACCTCAGTCACCATAAAAGGATTAGTGACTTCGTTTCCACCAACCACTGCCAACAAGTCGATGTCATTTAACAGGATAGCAGTGTTACCAATAATGTTCACTAAAACTGTGTAGACCTCTGCTTTCTTATACCAAATACCTCCGCTTTTAATGGTAGTAATTTCCTGGGTTTTTCCCCAGCTTCCTCCCATGTGAACAAACATGGACTTTTCATCAAACAGCACATTTAAAGAATCTACATTCTTGTTTGCCATCCAATCCCATTTTGCTTTAGAGAGTTTGATGATCTCCTGTTCCTGTGCAGTAGGTGTTTTTGTTTGTTGCGCATCACATGAATGCACACTCATTATAAATAAACAAAATCCGATCATTGATAGTTTCATCTGTAATTATTTATTTGTTTTACTATTGTATTGCTCATCCGTTACTTTTTCCAACCATACTGTGGCTCCTCTTTGAGCAGGACTGGTAGCGAGGTAAGTAACACCAGCTTCAACTGATGAGCCATGCCAATGTTCTACTCCGGGGAGACATTTGACCACCTCACCCTTACGAACTATTCTTTTAGGCTTACCTCTTTCCTGGTAATAGCCGACACCTTCGGTGATAATTAAAATTTGGCCACCGGGATGATAATGCCAATCTAATTTTTTGCCGGGTGGAAATTTTGCAACAGCGATACTGAAGTTGAAAATGCTATCGGCATGATTTAATTCAACCAGTGTGTTATTTCCAGTACTACGAACCAGCAAGGGTGCTCCGTCTTTTGTATAAATGGTTGAATCTTGCGCCGCTGCACTTATAGAAATAGTTGCAAGCAATAAGATCGTATAAAATATTTGTTTCATTATTTTCTTTTTTAAAATTTGAGATTACTCATATCAAAGTTCTTTCCAATTCCACACTTGCATGGTATATAGGTTACGGATTCATCTACCAATATTCCTGATAACTTTTCATGCAACTCTTAAATACCACGTGATTGTATACGATCCCTCTGCTTGAATGCCTTTTCAATCACATTGAATCTTGCTTTTCGGGGATCGGGCTTGCCGACTGCTTTTCCATTTAGATCAACATCAAGTATCTCTTCTTTCTGCGTATCGTAAAGAGGCCAAACCGGCACACCTTTACCGTTAGGATTACCGGTTTTTGCGAAGTTTGTCCAATAGGTATTCATGATCCTTGCTAACTCTTTTTCTTCGGGTGTGGCTTCACCAGGGTTTCCCCATCGTGCATTGAGCGTATTGAATACAAACGAAACATCAGATCCATGACCGGCACCATACCGTGACCGTTCACGCATTGCAGCAGGAACATAACCGAATTGAAACATATAGGTTGGTGCCCGTTTAGCTACAAAAGATCTCGCTGTCATTCGTGCTGGCTCACCCCACACCCAATCAGTATTAAACTTTGTGATCACTTCAGGAAATTCTTTATTACCCTCAGGATCGAAGGCAGTTTTAGCCTCAGTTTCCAATTCGCCAAAAGTTGAAAACAACGCTTGCTTTGAAGTGGCGTTACTTACAAAGGCACCCCCTATTTCTGCACTACAATTACCAATGATGAGCGGAACATTTGCTTGCCTGCCTGCCATGTATGCACTCTCTGCTGTTTCTATTACCAGTTTACCATCGAGGATCGGGCCTGAGTATATTCTACCCAAAGAGCTATCATTTTCCTGACCACCATCCACAATTTCTTCCACGCTCAGGGAACGGAGCTTTGACAATGTAGTAGCATCTGTGCCCTCGATCTTATGTCGGCGGGCAAAGTTTGTCCCAATAGTTTCTGCTGAAACACCGTATAAAGGATCAGCATTTTCTGTACGTATAGGTCTGCCTGTAAGAACACCATCACGGCCACCACCAGATTCACTGATAGCTTTATGAAACAATCCTTTTGCAGATGGTATTGTCAAAAGTGAATGGACCGAAACCCCACCTGCAGAAAAACCGAAAATAGTTACGTTATTAGGATCGCCTCCAAAAGCGGAAATGTTTTCCTTGATCCACTTGAGTGCAGCGATCTGGTCCATGTATGCATAACTGCCTTTGAATTCTTCCGGATGTTCTTTGCTCAATGCGGGATGCGCAAAATGACCGAGGCGACCAAGTCTGTAATTGATAGTTGTCAGTACAACTCCTTGCTTGGCGAATGCATCACCCGCCGAGCCAGCGCCGGAGCCGCTACCACCTGTAAATCCTCCGCCATGTATCCAAACCATCACGGGCAATTTTGAATTTTTCGTAGCAGAAGACGGTGCCCATACATTTAGAAAAAGGCAATCCTCAGATTGGGTTGTTGTCGAACCCGGCCATGCTCGTTGCGGACAATCAGCACAAAATTTATTTGCCTCACGAACTCCCTCCCATTTTTTTAGAGGTTGCGTAGGTCGCCAACGATATTCACCCACTGGCGGTGCTGCGTATGGAATTCCTCTAAAGCTGGAAACATCTCCAACGGTGACTCCACGTAAACTTCCAGAGTTAGTTTGCACAAGTGGACCGGAGATCGTGTCTTTTTGTGCATTCAACACAAACGATAAGAACAATATAAATCCTAAAAATAATTTTTTCATTCTGACAATTTTATCCGTTGCATGTAAAGGTCCTTGCATTAAAATGCTCACAGGTATATAGATTACGGATTCATCTACCATTTTTGCTGATTAACAAATTGCGTTCATTACTCCCTTGATCGAACGATTATCTTTACATCACAAAATTGAAACATGGAAAAGGTGTTTAAGTTTGATGCGGTTGCAGAGTACAATGCGTTGAATGATCACGAAACATTACACCCATTGGTAACTGTAATTGATTTTTCAAGATCCAAACCATGGTCCTGGCCCGGTGGTGACAGCAAATCGATAAAAGTTAACTATGGCCTATACTGCATTTTTTTGAAAGAGATCAAATGTGGCGATATAAAATATGGTTGCAACTATTACGATTACCAGGAAGGCTCATTGATTTTTATTTCGCCGGGGCAGATAGTAGAAGTGGAAGATTTCGGACAAAACTTTCAACCAAAAGGCTATGCGCTGCTTTTTCATCCTGACCTGATACATGGCACATCTCTTGGCAGGCATATACACGATTACAGTTTTTTCAGTTATCAATCGAATGAAGCACTTCATTTATCAGAACGTGAAAGAAAAACTTTTTTGGATTGTTTATCGAAAATTGAATATGAATTAGGACATGCTGTTGACAAGCACAGTAAAAAACTTATTGTATCTAATATTGAAATGTTGCTGAATTACTGTGTTCGTTTTTATGATCGTCAATTTATTACCCGGGATAACGTACACAAAGGAATCTTAGAAAGATTTGAAAACCTATTGAACGATTATTATCAATCTGACAAACCACAAACTATTGGATTACCCTCAGTAGCATATAGTGCAAATGAATTGAATTTATCTGCAAGCTATTTCGGTGATCTAATAAAAAAAGAAACAGGTAAAACTGCACAAGAGTATATCCAATCCAAACTGATCGATGTGGCGAAAGAAAAAATATTTGATCAAAGTAAATCCGTGAGTGAAATTGCTTATGAATTAGGATTTAAATATCCACAACACTTTACACGCCTATTCAAACAAAAAGTGGGTTATACGCCGAATGAATACAGATCCCTTAATTGATTCGTCAATCCCAGCGACTCGCAAAATTTGTGTTGATGATGTTGTGAGCTTAAAGAATTACTCCAAATTTGAATACCAACAACGATGCAAAATATATTGATCATTAGGTTTTCTTTAGCTATTCGTCCTGCTTAAATCAGTATATTTGTGACATGGCAGGTAATTGCATCAATAAAATTGAAAAAGCTAAAAAGAAGTATCTGATTCTGGATACAACGGATGCTTATACCTGTTCATTTACTGAATTCCTTCCTTTCTGTTCAGCTCTATACTATTTTTCTAATCTCAAAGAATTCAACACAACTTCTTTGGCCTGATTGCTCCTGGGCTTATTTATTCTAAATCTAACTTAACCATTAAGGTTTTTGATATAAATTAGAATTTCAGTCGCTACTTGAGATAGTCGCCTATTACAATTTTTTATTAGCCCACACAGTAATAACCACAGGGTCACGCCTTAAAGTTCAATCAATCGTATTATTTACTTTCTAAAATTTATTGATATGCTGTACAAAAATATAATGTCTGTTAAAAAAGTGTTTTTGAAATTAAGCGAACTGGGTTCCAGGCTCAACTTGTCTTTTTCAAGTCATGTTCTGCTTGTCGACAAAGTAATTGCATTAGATGGGATCAAAAGGAAGTTATTGGTGGCAAAAGTCGCTGATGATCTTGAAAGTCCTTATACGATCGAATTGAACGAAGTAAAAGAAATATCTATCAGGAAGACATACAGTAACATAAAACCCGGTGAGTTGAATAAAAAAAAGTTTAATGAATTTTTGGAAACAATTCTCTTGCAATTCGAATATAAAGATCAGGATAAGAAAATTGGTTTGCCTTTTTATGAATCTCACAAACATGGTATTCAAAATTTGGAAAAACTGGAACGAAATGCCCGGATCTGGCAAATGATCCTTTCAAAGATGATCAATCCAAAAAAAGAGGTGAACCAATTAACGAATAACAAGATGTTATCAAATCAGTAACAGCAAAAATCTTAAAATCAAAACAACAATCATTAAACGCTGTCGACAGTAAATAACTATTAAATAAAATAACATGAAAAAAATAAATAATCAACTGGTACTAATGAAGGAGGACTATAAACTATTGAAAACATACCTGAACAACAGATCTGGAAAAACTACTTTTGACCGGCAGAATGCAGAAGACCTGTTCACTGAATTGAAGAAAGCAAAATTGGTAAGCAAGGATGAGTTTCCCGCCGACGTGGTCAGGCTTAATTCTACTGTCCGTATTAAGCCAGAAGATAAAGATTATGTAATGGAACTGACGATAGTAACACCGGATAAAGCTGATATTAAAGAAAGGAAAATATCCATTATGTCTCCAATTGGAACTGCACTCATAGGATTCCGACAGGGGCGAAATGTAAAATGGCAGGTGCCATCCGGTAAAAAAACATTTACTATACTTGAAGTTAACAATGGGAAAGAAGGGCAAGAATCAATAAAAAATTAAACAAAAAAACAGGCTGTCTCAAAAGCATAAAGCAAAAAAAGATTTGAGATCTATTTTTTTGTTCATATTATATTTTAAGGCATGGGGCAGCCTATTCTTTTCAATTTACAATTCCTACTTTATTCCGGTTATTGAAAAAACATTTCTTCTCTTTTCGAAGATTAAGTACCTTACTCAGACACTAAAAAACTCATATCTAAATTAAAACAAATGGAAAAAGTAGCGACTGGACCTGTGTAATTGGCGAAATGGAAGGGACTTTTTCCAAACCAATGCCAATAGGAAACCGTAAAACCATTCCACCGACAAATAAACAATTCAAACTTGGCATGTCCACAATCGGACATTGGAAAGATGGCAAGATGATTGAGGAATATTTATTTTGGGACAATCAGTCCTTCATGAAGCAGATCGGGTTAGCTCAATAAACTCTTTACAAAAACAACACAAATGAAAAATTTAGAAAATAAAATTATCATCATTACAGGTGCTGCTATGGGACTCGGCTTAGCAGCGGCAGAGGAACTTGCTTCACAAGGAGCAAACCTTATGCTTGTTGATTATAATGAAAACGGTTTGACAGAAGCTAAAAATGAGATCAACAAACAATTTCCTGCTGTCAAAATTCTAACAGTTGTGGCTGATGTTTCAAAAGAAGAAGCTGTAAAAAATTATGTTGATGAAACCGTAAAAGCTTTCAGCAGAATTGACGGGCTTTACAACAATGCAGGGATTGAAGGAAAGCAGGCAAGCATTACCGAATATGATGTAAACATTTTCAAAAAGGTAATTGACATTAACCTGATGGGTGTCTATTACGGGATGCGTTATGTAATTCCCGTTATGCAAAAACAAAAGTATGGTCGCATTGTGAATGTGGCATCCGTTGGTGGCATTCGTGGGGTGCTCAACCAGATCCCTTATGTGGCAAGCAAACATGCCGTGTCAGGAATGACAAAAAATGCTGCCCTGGAATATGGAAGAGATGGAATTCTTACCAATGCCATTGCACCGGGGGCAATACTTACACCAATGGTTGCCGAAGCATTCAAACAAGTAAATCCTGCCGACCCTAAAGCAGCAGAAACGGAATATGCACAACATAACCCAACAAAACGCCTGGGACAGCCGCATGAAGTCGCCAAATTGGTTTCATTTCTTTTAAGTGAGGAAAATGGCTATGTAAGTGGACAAACTATTGCTATTGATGGTGGAGAATCGAATATTTATGGAAATGTGTAATCTGATTAAAAACATACAGCAATGAACAAGCAATAAAATTTTCCAGTTTAAAAAAGGATATGCAACGCACTCCGCAAATAAAACTTCAACTGCTGAACATAAATGAATTGCTTCGCCAACCATTTTCACCTTATCGGAAGAGAACACTTAAAAATGATGCTGAAGAATTCATTGTTGAAGAAGCTGAGGCTCTTCCCGATAAAGGTGCAATTAATATGAAAATACATCTTGCACTATCAGAAGTTCAACACAAAGATGATATAGCTCTTGCCATACACAGGCATTTCTGTTACCGGAGAGAGCAGTCACAAAAAAAGTTTAAAACAACTTTACAATACGGAAGGAGAATCCTTTTAATTGCATTGGGCTTGCTTGCTATACTATTTTCACTCACAGAAATAGCCCTTCACCTTTTACCGGAGAACAGGTTTGTTTTGTTTATTCGTGAATCATTTATTATTCTCGGTTGGGTTGCCTTATGGCGTCCTTTGGAATTGCTACTTTACGATTGGTATCCCATTAAAGCAAAAACTAATTTATACTCCAGGCTTGAACATAGCAATGTGCATGTTATTATTAACGAGTTTTAATCTAAATTAAAAAATATGCAATCAGAAAATAACCAAAACAATATACAGGACCCATTACGCATTCTTGTTTTTTCTGCTTCATTAAGAATTGATTCGCTGAATACACGGTTAGCAAAATTAGGAGCATCAGTTATTGAAAAAAATGGAGGCAAGGTGGACTATGCAAACATGAGCGAATTTGATTGCCCTTCATTCAATCAGGATCTGGAAGGAAATAATTCGCAACCAAAAGGTGCAGAAGAATTTCGCAAACGCATTTTAGCAAACGATGCTTTTATTATTTCATCTCCTGAATACAATGGTTCAATGCCAGGACTTCTTAAAAATGCCATTGATTGGGTTTCACGGTTTCGTCCGCAACCGTTCAATGAACAACATGCCTTACTCATGTCTGCTTCTCCTTCAATGGGCGGCGGTAATAAAGCCCTTTGGTCATTGAGAATGCCATTAGAGCATCTCGGAGCAAGGGTTTTTCCCGATATGTTTTCATTGGCAACAGCACATAAAGCTTTCACAGCCGAAGGAAATTTAGCGGATGGAACTTTGTCAAAGCGTTTTGAAGCAAACCTGGTTGCTTTCATGCAACTTGTAGAAGCTGCAAAACATTATCCATGCATGAAAAAAGCATGGGTAGAATTTCTTGGAGAGAAAACCGATGCTGTTACAGAACGAGTTGAGTAATTAAAGCAAGTTTAAAAAAATAATAGTTTTACAAATACAATTCTCCACTTACAAAGGGAGTCTAATACATTAAAATCTTAAAAAATGAAGACCTATATAACATTATCAGAAGCCATAAGCGACTTAGCAAAAAAAGGTTATACTTTCAATTTTAATATTAAAAACGATTGTATTGAGTGTGCTGAAAATAATTTACAACTTCAACCTGATGAATTTGAAATTGACGAAGTGCATCGCTTTCAGGAAATGTCTGATGTAGATAATGAGAGTATTCTGTATGCAATTTCCTCAACACAAAATAATGTGAAGGGGCTTTTGGTAAACGCCTACAGTATTTATGCTGACACAGCTTCAACAGCATTAGTTGCAAAACTTTCACTGACCAAGTAACTGGGATAATTGAATTCAACATTAACTCACAACAATGAAGTAGCAGCTGCAAAAAACCGTATACAGTCATGAAGTGATCAGTGAAATGATATTAATATACCATCTTCGAGTTCAATCCACTTTTGATAATCAAAAAATAAAAGGCGCCAATGAACAGCGCCTTGCATGTAAAAAGTTTTCGTTTCCGCTAGTTTGCCTTAACCAGCTTCACTATTTGTTTTTGTGTTCCTTGCACGATCTCAACCAGGTAGATCCCTGAATTATAAGAATTCCCAAACCTGACTGTTTGATTGGATGACAGCGAGGACTTTCTTTCTATAACTCTGCCCATGTTGTCATACACAGTTATTTTTATGTTGTTCTCTGCGTTACCCCTTATTTGAATCTCAAAGTGATTGGGTGAAGGATTGGACAGAACTCTTATTGCAAGATCTGTTTCTTCGCGGACGGAGGCAGAAGGCACTCTAACCGAACCAGGTTCGCAACTGCCTAACATATCACCGTGCAAAACGTGATCGGCCACACCCGAAGCTCCGATAGTCAAAGTATTTCCTTTATGACAGACAACGATCTTGTCACCGTTTTTACCGCCTGATATATTTATCACATTTACAGTTTTTGTGACCGAACCGGGACAACCATTTTGATCTTTCACAGCAAGTGAATATGTGGTTGTAGTCGTTGGACTCACAGTAACAGATGAAGTAGTAGCACCATTAGACCAATTATAGCTGTAAGGTCCTGTACCGCCACTAACATTTGCCTGCAACATTAAAGATGATGCAGGAGCATAAGCAGGAAATACTGTATTAGCAAGAACACCACCACCCAATGCAAATGCATCCGGAATGGATACATTTATTGTTGGGCAAGGGAGCAGGTAGCCACGAATCTCACCTCCCCCAAATGCAGTCGAGTGAACATTGAGATAGGCTCTGCCTTCTGCTATTTGAGTTTTCAGGGCTGTAAATGCCGCTGCCGGGGTGCCTCCATTGGCTGTTATATAAGCCGCGTTGAAACTGGCGGCCAGCGTCATGTTAAAGGTGTGATCGT
>DATDCP010000319.1:0-11876 GCA_036524255.1 Chitinophagaceae bacterium | reverse complement strand
GGAAACGTTTTAATGGCACACATGTCTCCATTCAGGCATTCACCCGTTTTCAGCGAGAACGTTTTTTTATGAAATGGACAAGCTACCTTAGGCACCTCACCCTGTGCACCGATCATACCACGACTTAACGCCATTTGCTTTCGATGCGGGCATTCATTTTGTGTAGCATACCATTCACCAATACGGGTAAAATGAAATAATGCAATCTGATCGGTTTTATGTTTCACGCATACGCCGCCATTTTCAGGCACGTCATCTGTCGTGCATGCATAGATCCAGGTTGTTGATGTAGTTTCTGTTATCATTTTGGCAATAGTTTAGTAGTTGCTTTCATAAAGCAAGCAATCGTAAATAGCCTCAAATGGCATTATTGAAAAAACAAGCTATCGTGTAAGAGTTATTCGCAGGGTATCAAATTCCTATTAGACATTATGGCAAATCAGGTTGGCCAACCACATCACTTCCACTCTTTCGCTTTTTTCTGTTCTCTCATTTCATCGAATTGAATGGTTGGATCTTTTTCTTCCGGTGCATTTACAAAATGATTGAACCGCTTACGGATCTCCGGTGTTTCAATCGCTACTTTCCATTCACATTGATAAGTACTTACATGATGATTCATTTCCTGCTCCCATTGCTGATTCATACCAAGTGCATCATCGATCACAACACTTTTTAAATAAGCAAGTCCGCCTTCCATTTTATTAAGCCATGTAGCAGTTCGTGTAAGTGGCTCTGCTGTTTTAATATAAAACATCAGGAAACGGTCAATGTATTTTATGCAGGTTTCTTCATCTATATCCGATGCAAGTAATAAAGCATGTTGCGGCTTACTTCCTCCATTGCCACATACATAAAGATTCCAACCTTTTTCAGTAGCAATAATTCCAAAATCTTTACTCTGGGCCTCGGCACATTCACGAATACAACCGCTCACAGCAGATTTAATTTTATGCGGGGCCCTTAATCCGCGATAACGTTCTTCAATTCTTATTGCAAAACTTACACTATCATGTAATCCAAACCTGCACCATGTACTACCCACGCAACTCTTTACTGTTCGCAATGCTTTACCATAAGCATGTCCACTTTCAAAACCAGCAGCGATCAGTTCTTCCCAAATATTTGGCAGATCGTTTACATGTGCACCAAACATATCAATACGTTGCCCCCCGGTGATCTTTGTATAGAGATTATATTTTTTTGCAACTTGTCCTATCACAATTAATTTATCAGGAGTGATCTCTCCGCCGGGAATACGCGGTACTATAGAATATGTTCCGCCCTTTTGAATATTTGCCAAAAATCGATCATTACTATCCTGCGCAGTGTCGTTACCTTTTTTCAGGATCATTTCATTCCACAACGAAGCAAGTATGGAAGCAACAGCTGGTTTGCATACTTCGCATCCATGCCCTTTGCCCAAATGACTCAATACATCATCGTAGGTTTTAAGATCATTGATCCTTACCAGGTCAAACAATTCTTGTCTTGAATAACTAAAATGTTCACAAACAATATTTCTTACCACTTTACCCTGGCTCTTCATTGTATGCAACATCAGGTCCTTCAACATCGGAACACAACCACCACAGCCTGTTCCCGCTTTTGTACATTTCTTAATTTCTTCTACTGTTTCGCAATTAATTTCGCTTACACTGCTGCAGATCGAACCTTTCGTAACAGCTTCGCAACTGCAGATAAGCGCATCATCAGGTAATGCTGTGACGCCAGCGCCATTTTCTTCACCACCTCTTGCTCCGAGAATAATATCTTCCGGATTTGGTGGCAACACAACTTTATTCTTACATGTTTGCAAAAGCATATTGTATTGCTCTGCATCACCAACTAATATTCCGCCCAATAAAGTTTTTCCATCTTCAGAAATGTTGATGCGTTTATAAATTCCCTTATTATTATCATTGATGGCAATTGTCTTAATTCCATTTCCCGAAATAAATGGATCTCCAAAGCTGGCTACATCCACACCAATCAGTTTCAGCTTTGTACTCATATCATAACCTCTGAAAATTTTATCGCCACCAGTTAAATTTGTTACAACGGTATCAGCCATTTCATATCCCGGCGCTACCAGCCCATAGATCATACTATTATATAATGCACATTCACCAATAGCGTAAATGTTTTCATCATTTGTTTGCAGTCTTTCATTTACAACAATACCACCACGAGGGCCAACTTCAAGTCCACATTCTTTAGCAATTTCATCTCTTGGTTTGATTCCTGCAGAGATCACCAGCATATCAACATCGATCTTTGTATCATCTGAAAACTGTATTCCTTTTATACGATCATCACCAAGAATAGCAGTAGTGTTTTTGCTGGTATGAATTTTTAAGCCAAGGGTTTGCAATTTGTTTTTTAAAAGTTCAGAACCCACATCATCAATTTGCCTAGGCATCAATCGTGGGGCAAATTCAATAACCTGTGTATCAGAAATACCAAGGTCGATCATTGCTTTGGCTGCCTCTAAACCCAATAAGCCTCCACCAATCACTGCACCGGTTTTAGCTTTCTTAGCATAGGCAGACATCATTTCAAGATCCTCTATAGTGCGGTAAATAAATACTCCTTCTTTATCAACTCCGGGAATTGAAGGAACAAAAGCAGAAGAGCCTGTTGCCAGGATCAGTACATCATATGATGTTTCAATGCCGTGGAATGATCTTATTGTTTTGCTAGAGCGGTTAATGTGTTGAACGGGATCACCGAGATAAAGAGTAATATTATTATCAATATACCAAGATGCAGGTGCGAGGGAAAGTTCGGAAGATGATTTACCAGAAAAGAATTCACTTAGATGTACCCGATCGTAAGCAGGGCGAATTTCCTCTCCAAAGACTGTAATTTCATGCTGAACCGGAGATTTGGCTATTAGTTTCTCACAAAACTTATAGCCAACCATTCCATTGCCGATTATTAGTATTTTCAATGCCGCGACTTTAAGTGTGAAAAAAGCGGCAAGCAATCATATTAAAATATATTTTATATAATACTTGGTGTCAACAAATAAAACATAACATCAATAAAATATATCCTATTTCATAAAAATAAGACAATTTATGCGACATTAACAAATTTTAATTATTGATTTATAAACATAGTATTTTTTTATAATGTTTAAATTTGACTTTAGATTTACGAACTTATGAAAGTAAAAAAATTAAAATGCGACCTGGCAACCTGCTCAATGTGTAAGAGTTGTAAGTCAGAATGGCTTAAGGCAATTGATGTAAACAGGAAGCTGATCCATTATAATAAAGGTGAATCCATTTTTCATGAAGGTGATACCGTGAATGGCATGTATTTTATTTTTTCTGGCCTGGTAAAAGTTCATAAAAAATGGAGCGATAATAAAGAACTGATCCTTCGATTCGCAAAAGAAGGAGCTATAGTTGGCCACAGAGGTTTGGGTGGAGATACAATATACCCTGTATCGGCAACTGCTTTAGCGCCATCAGATATATGCTTTGTCGATCTTGATTTTTTTATGGCTACTTTAAAAGTCAACCCTGATTACCTGTTTGACCTGATGATGTTCTTTGCTACCGAATTAAAAGAATCAGAAAAAAGAATGCGCAACATTGCTCATATGAATACCAAAGGAAGGATCGGTCAATCCCTACTTACTTTGCAGGATAAATTCGGGACAGATGAAGATGGCTTTATCAATATTGAAATTTCAAGGCAAGACCTTGCATCCTATACAGGTACTACCTATGAAACACTTTTCAAGATCATGAATGAATTAGCAGAAGAAAACGTTATTCATATTGATAGTAAAAGAACAAAGCTGTTGGATAAACCTAAGCTACTGGAATATTCCAAAATTTAGTAGCCTTCGCATTACACCTATGATTTGGCGGGTTATTTGTTGTTATAAAAAAATATCCCATTTTGATTTCAACGTTGGCATAATTTTACCTTAATAATTTACTTATAATGAAAAGTTCAAAGTCTATCATTTACTTAACCATTGCAATAATGGTCATTACCGGATGTAATGATCAAACAGAAAACCAATCGCAAGACAATAAACCAAAAGACACTACCAAAAATCAGGAATCTACTGTTGAAAAAGAAACATTTTCATTTCAAAAGTCATTACAATTTAAAAACATATCGTTCGATATAAATACAAAAGGAAGTGGCTCATTAAGACAACTCGCCATTCAGCCTAAAGGATTTGAGGAAACTAATAAAAGTTTTGAGTTTGAAATTGATGGAAAAGTCACTGATGCCCAGGTTGCAGATCTAAACTCAGATGGATTTCCTGAATTATTAATATTTACACAATCTGCCGGAAGTGGAAGCCATGGCAATGTAATTGCATTTTCATCCAATGGTGCAAAATCAATGAGCCAGGTATATTTTCAACCCACAGGTGAAAACCCTAAACTTAACAAAGGTTATATGGGTCATGACAGTTTCCAGATCAATGAGTCCACACTAATTCAAGAATTCCCTATTTACAAAGAAAGCGATCCGAATAGTAACCCAACAGGAGGCGTTCGCAGAATACAATACAAATTGGTTGATGGCGAAGCATCCAGGAAATTTGTAGCGGATAAAATATCAGAATCCCCTTCGAAATAAAATAATACGACTACTTCACAATTGGCCAATCGGCTTTGTTAAAAGTTAATGATCATTGGTGCACAGCCATTCACAAAACAGATCCGCAAAACTTGCAAAATTTTGCATCCTGATCATGTCCTTCCTTTCCGCAGTTGGGGCAAGTTTCATGTCCATGTTTTTTGTTGCGGACTGCTATCGCCATATCAGTCGTAATGATCCCGGTGGGTACTGCAATGATGCCATAACCGATAAACATCATGATGGAAGCAATGAATTTTCCTAATGGAGTAACCGGTGATATATCGCCATAGCCGACTGTGGTTATAGTAACGATACCCCAGTAAATGCTATCCGGAATACTTTTGAATCCGTTCTCCCCATTTTCTACAAGGTACATGATCGATCCAAGGATTATAACCATCATAAACACAACCAGCATGAAGATGCTGATCTTTTTTATACTAATAAAAATCGCAGTTTTTAAAAACTCCATCTCCGTCAGGAAATGAGTGAGCTTAAAAATGCGGAAGATGCGTAAAAGCCGGAGTGCACGCAACACCAGCAATGATTGTGCGCCAACAAAAAATATACTGAGGTAAGATGGAATGATTGCAAGCAGATCAACAAGACCTAAAAATGAAACAACATATTTCAGTGGTTTTCCAATACTAATGAGACGAAGTATATATTCTATAGTGAAAAGAATGGTGAAGATCCACTCCAGTACATAAAAAAGATCTCCAAGCTTCCTGTGGTAAACGCCAACACTATCAAGCGTTACCACGATGATCGAGCCAATGATACAAACCAGGAGAATTATATCAAATGCTTTACCGGCAGTGGTATTTGATTCATAGATCGTTTCATGAAGTTTCGTTCGCCATGATTGCCCGGGGTCATTCTGCATACAGCAAAATTAGGTTGAATAGGCATCAAATTTTACCAAAGAAACTTGTCAGCGGTTCAAAACGGTTTCTCATTTTTTTAAATCAAAAACAACCTTCGCATTCTTTTGCTCGCTGGATGAGATAAGAACTTCATAACGCTTACTTGCCGTAGTGATGATCATGACTGAAGTATTCGGTGGAATTGAACCTAAATTTTCTGCGACCATGACAATTTCATGGTGAGGCTGTTCTGGATTTACACCGATGCTAACCGAGATTGGTCTGTGAGAAAGACGCATATGCGATCTTATTAATGTATTGTTGTGATATATGCTGATCGTATCGCCATCGATCTCGCCATTGTCATAAAGCTCAATTTTTATTTCACTGGCTTCTGTCTCAATTCTTCTGACCAATGCATTTTCCCTTGTCTTTAAGACCAATGGAGTTGAAGTAACTATTTTCTGATTTGTCTTTACAACCGAGCTTGTTTTTGATATCGTATCAGTTTTCGGCTTGATCACTACAGCCGGTTGCTCTTTCTTTTGTGATGAAGTTGTAGCTTTTTTTGGAGCAGGTTTTGAAGTAGCAGGTTGTTTCGATGTACTCGAGGGTTTTGTTGCTGAAGTTTTTTTTGGGGTCACCTGCGTAATTTGTTTCACACATTCGCGGAATGTGATATCATCTAATGCAAAATCATTTCCACAACCACTTGGGTTTTTATCCATCATCACCAGCATCAGTGTTGATGCTGCAGCAGGGGTGGTAAAAAGGGCACGGTGTTGCGTCCACCGCGGATCATCTAATCTTGGTATTTCACCTGTGACTATATTTGCGACGACCTTTCCTTCCGGTGTTTCCAATCGAATATTCAGATCAGGCAATAATGTATATCCACATTTTTTTGTGGGCCTGCAAAGATTCATCAGCCATAGACCCAGTTCATAGATGGTATTACTCTTCAATCCGGTAACAGGCATTTTTAGAAATACCGCTCCGGCTCTTCCTGCATTTACCAGCAACATATTCCCATCACCATCTCCTCGTGTGTGATCCTGGTAAATCGTATGCCAATCATCATTAAAACATTCACTCGTATAAGAAGCAAATGAATAATACCCATCAGAGGGGCAGTAGTTAGAAACCCTACGATAGCTGTAAACATCATCGCTATTTACGTCATGTATATTTCCAGCACCGAAGTGAATAGTGAATTGTGGTGGCAGGAAGGTACAATTGATCTGTTGCGCTTTCGATAAGAAGGCGAAAGAAAGAATAATAAATATGAACCCAGGCTTCTTCAATGTCTCCTGCACTTTACACTTAAAGTTACTGCAATAGGAGAATATTTTAAAAACGATTGTATGAAAGGTAAGTTAATCCATATTCGTTTTTTTTGAAACACGGAGGCACGGGAACACCAAGCATCACAGAGTTTTTGCCTGTCAAACCTATTACAAAAATGCAGGTAGAAATATCAATTATTACTGATCGATCTTCACCTGTAATATATTACCCGGTTGATTTGTTCCTTCGTTTGCAATAAATAAGTCACCGGCGGAGTTAAAGGCAATCCCCTCTGGTTGGGCAAATTCTTTACTGTTCAATTGATACAATTTTTTGATAGCCCCTGCAGCATCAGTGATCAATAACTTTGAATTTCTTCCATCGATAATATACATGTCACCATTCAAAGGATGAATGACAATACCCGAAGGGTTTATTGGATCTTTCTTCTTTTTACCTGAACCCTGGCTTTCAAATACTTTATTTAGCAGGTCAATTTTAAAGACAGGTTGATTATCTATTTTTTTAGCAGCTATATCAAAAGCATATATCCCTTTGTAATCTTCAGTACCGAGTTCTGCACCTTTAATGGCTATTAATAGCCTGTGATTTTTTTTATCATAACAAAGACCTTCGGAGTCTTGCTTTATAGTTAAGGGTGTGCTGTATTCTTTTACGGTGGGCTTTGCTGCATCCAAATTGCTTACCTCGAACAATTTTCCATCAGCACGCAAAACCCAAACAGTTTTATCAACCACTGCAAGTCCTTCATAATCTCCTACTCCACCAAATGGAATTTCTTTTTCTACCGATGATGAACCGATGTTGTAAATAAATATTTTTCCAAGTTCGTCCTGAACACAGACAAATCGTTGTTCATCCAAATAGGAAAGACCTGATATCTCTGTAAGATCTTTCGGCATATCCCATTTCTTAGCAACCGTTATTCCGGCGCTGGATGGTTCATTTGCGTCAGTTTTATTTGTTTTCTCTTTTTTCATTTCAGTTTTTGATCCACCCAAAAAAGAAAACGCATCTTTTTTATTCCCGAGTAAAACAAATATCCCGGAAAGTCCTGCTACCAAAATTCCTATTTTGATCATGTTCCTTTTAATTTTTTTTGATCTTATTTCCTTTTCCTCTGCTTCCTTGCCAAAATCAGCAGGCGGTTCATTCTTAAAATTATTGGATTTCATACTATTTTTTTAATTCTTTTATTTTAAATAACTCATTTCCGGGGCCAGTTTTCCATCAGCCGAAAAATTGAGCTTTAGATCCTTTTTCCCTTTTCCTTCTAGTTCAATCTCGTAATAGGTGACCCCATCTTTTTCAATTTTTTCTGCATCATCGATCTGGTAACCTATATATTCTGTACGAATGATCGAGGACACTGCAGTTGGAAGTTCATTTTCTTTAATATCCATTTTATACATCACCAGCTTGCCTTCAGGATCAACATAAACGGTATATTCAATACTGTCCCTTCTAAACTCTGCTTCATACAGGTTATTCTTTTTTTCCCATTCTATTTTATTAGCACTGCCAAATTTTGCCTGTACCGTGTTCAGCACTACTGATGGCACTTTGCTGTTTGGAATGTCCTGGCTGCAGGAATAAAGAAAGAACAATGAGGCAGTAACGATCAATATAGTGTTCTTCATAAATTTTTATTTTAAATGATCAATTCTTACTCAAATCTCCAACTCAAATCGGGAAAGAATTGGGAATACTAAAACCAGGGAAATTGAAGGATCTTTTATGAAAGTTCAAACACTTAAAAGTGAATTGCGATGCTATGTTTTTGTTCGTACTGGTAAGAGATCTTAAAATTATAGAGATCGCAAATTGTCTTTACAATCGCAAGTCCAAGCCCGGTGGAGCCGGATGATGATTCCGATGAAGGAAACCGGTTAAATATTTTTTCTCCGTTTAATGACTTGTCAATCCCTGAATTTTCAACCACCACTGAATTGGTATCGATCGTGATATTGATAAAGCCGCCCGGTTTATTATGAATGATCGAATTTTTTACCAGGTTCAGCAGGAGGATCATAGCAAGATCGGGATTCATTCTTTGGACGGCTGTGCTTTTATCTATAATATTCAACTTTAGATCACTGAATGTTAGCTGATCAGAAAAGTCGGCAGTAATCTTTTTTGCAAACTCATTAATATTAACCGGCAAAGCTTCAACAAATTGTTTATTCTCGATCTTCGAAAGCAGTAGCATCGATTTGTTCAATCTTGTAAGTCTTTCAAGATGATCAAGCGCCGATGCAACTAGTTTCAATTGTTCGGGATTTAGCCGGCTATCCTCAGCCAGTGTTTCAAGCTTATTGATACTAATGGCCAACGGTGTTTGTAATTCATGTGAAGCATTCTCAATAAAATGTTTTTGACTGGTATAAGTCTCAATATTTTGGAGTACGAATTTCTGTACAGTATCATTCAACATACTGAACTCATCTACTTTTGTTTTTATTGGTGCAAGAGGCTCAGGTTTATCAAGCCTGAATTTTTTAATATTTTTTAATAACTGGTAAAACGGCTGCCATATTTTTTTAAGTAAAAAATTATTGAAAATAATAATGGAGAGAACAAGACCGAAATAAAGCCATAAAACGGAAATGAAAAGTTGTTTAATAAGATCGTCCTCTTCAACCATCGAGGTGGCTACCTTTAGTTCGTAATATTTTTCATTATACAGGAAAACGGTTTTCAATAACCGCACTGGTTCATCGCTTTTTTCATTCTGCATGAACATCATCGTGTCAATATAAGTGTCGCGGGCTGTAGCCGCACTAGCTGGATGAATTTCATGGATTGTATAATCACTCTCGTCAAAATCATGTTTTTGTAATATGGTCGGATCGGTTGCTGCTTTCTGGATCACTAATCCTTTCTGATTATCGAGACCATCATCAATACTATCGTAGATCTCTGCCAGCATCCTGTAATAAAAAATTCCTGCCCATGCGGTAATAATGATCAGCAATGCTATTGAAAAATAAACCGAAGTATAGTTGAGCAATTTCATCAGGCAACAAGTTTATATCCGATCCCGTAAACAGCCTGTATCTCAATACCGGCTTCATTATCTTTTAATTTTTTACGCAGGTTTTTGATCTGTGAATAAATAAAATCAAAGCTATTGGCCTCATCGATATAATCACCCCATACATGTTCGGCCAGCGCCGATTTGTTTACAAGCCTGTTCTTGTTGATGACGAGATAAAGCAATACATCATACTCTTTTCGGTTCAGGGTTAGTTCCTTTTCATTTACCCAAACCATTCGCTGATCCGGATCGATCTTAAGGTTGTCGCAGAAAATATTATTATTGCCGCCCATTTTTTTGCGACGGAGAACAGATTTTACACGGGCATGTAATTCGGCAAGATGAAAAGGCTTGGCGAGATAATCATCTGCACCAAGATTCAATCCTTTTACTTTATCCTCCAATGAATCTTTTGCAGAAACAATAATGACCCCTTCTGTATTGTTTTGTTTTTTTAATTCTTCCAAGAGTGTAAATCCATTGCCACCCGGCAGACCGATATCAAGCAGGATGCAATCATATTGATATACTTCCAGCTTTTCCCTTGCAGAATAAAAGTCAGTAGCTGCCTCCACTACATATTGTTCCTGCAGCAGTGACGCTATCATGCTTTCCCGCATGCCTTGTTCATCTTCTATTACAAGTATTTTCAAATGCAGATGTTATAATGCAAAGTAACTCATGAAATCTGGAAACAAAAGGTAAAAAGAGAGAAGCATCGCTAGGCCAGACTGGGGCACAGTTACACAGTGTCTCACGGAGTTTTGATCATTATTATTTTTCTTCCATGAAAAGAACTCTTGGAACGTAAATAACTAAGAAAATATCCGGTACTTATTTTGTGTTTTTTCAGAAGTCCTGGTACAAAACTTGAAGACAAATGATCAATTCTAAGCCCATGCTAAACCACTATATACCCCGGATTACTTTTTTGATCTGCGCCTTATTTGTTTTTAGTGCTGCGACCCCTCCTGCCAATCAGTTAGCAAATGATGTGCTGAAGTATACCAACGATTATCGAAGATCGAAAGGATTGCAAGAACTTGTAATGAAAGATGATCTGAACTCATTGGCCCGAAAGCATAGTGAAGACATGGCAAAAGGCAGGCTAAGCGTCGGGCATTCAGGCTATGATCAGCGTGTAGCAAAAGTGAAAAAGATCTACGGTACCTGGATGGTGGCTGAAAATGTTGCCTACGGAGCCCGGGATGCAAAAGAGGTGTTTTCAATATGGAAAAAATCAAGTGGGCATCGGAAAAATATGCTTGGGAATTACAAATACATCGGTATCGGTACAGCAAAAAGTAAACGCGGAGTTATCTATTACACGGAAATATTTGTGAATTAAACTTTCAGCAGGTAAATTCATTCATAATAAAGTTTTACATCGATCAGGCAGAACCAGCCTAAAAAACACAGGAAACTAAATTTCTGAACTACCGGTAAATAGGTCATTTGTGTCGTGTGATAAAGATAATTGTTCAGTGCTATAAGCAGAATATTGAAAAGCCCGAAAAGAAAAATTTTGTTCCATTTCAATTTACGCAAAGCAACGATCGTTCCGAGCATAGCAATAAAACCGAAAGAAGATGAAGCATTGACAGCAAGATCATGATCAACATTGGTGAGTAATAAAAATGCAGTGACCATAGAAATTATGCCTGCAACCTGAATGAGAAGCCTGTGATTCTTTTTTAAGTGAGCAAGTGCAGGA
Organism: Chitinophagaceae bacterium; assembly: GCA_036524255.1. Lineage (GTDB taxonomy): Bacteria > Bacteroidota > Bacteroidia > Chitinophagales > Chitinophagaceae > VBAS01. Next base: position 331 of record DATDCP010000319.1, on the reverse strand, counting down.
AACAGAAACCAGAAAGATGAAAGCGAAATGCTCAATACGATCATAGCAATTACTGCGTATGGTCTTGCTGAATTGATTTCCCCATTGATAGCTTTTTTGCTTAAAAGATTGCACCAATAATTTTCCATCCAGTTATACCCTACAGAAATTTTATCTACTCCTGAACCACCGGGATAAAACATTGCCGCAATAATATAAAGAATAATGAAGAGAACGCTTCCAAAAAATGGAGCAAGGATCCAAATGCTTTTAGACCTGGTGAGTGCTGAAGTCAAGTTTCGGTAATTAACTTTTTCGAAAATAATAACCAACAAGCGAAATACTAAAGTTG
>DATDCP010000318.1:0-13157 GCA_036524255.1 Chitinophagaceae bacterium | reverse complement strand
AGCAGATAAATTACCCACTTCATCTAAAAATAATGTACCGCCTTCTGCCAATTCAAAATGACCTTCTTTATCCTGGATGGCGCCGGTGAATGAACCTTTCACATGACCAAAAAGTTCGCTGCCTGCCAATTCCCTGGAAAGTGTTCCGCAATCAAGCGCCACAAATGGTTTGTGACTACGTTCACTAAGATTATGGATCAAGCTCGCAATAACTTCTTTTCCTGTTCCGCTTTCACCATAAAGCAGAACACTATAATTGGTGCCAGCTACTATATTAGCCTGTTCATGCAAAAAGTCAGATGCGGGAGATTTACCTTTGTAAAAATCTACGTTTGTTTTTCTTTTTGCACTTGTTCCCGGTTCAAATGGTTGGCTCGCAGCAACAGTTTTGTCTTCGCTTTTGTCCGACAGATTATTTAAAATAGAAAGTACCTCATCAGGAATAAGTGGCTTTGTGATATAATCAAAAGCGCCTAATTTAATTACTTCAACTGCAGTTTTTATGTCCGAATACCCCGTTATAACCAGTATACGAACATGGGGATCTTTTGCTTTAAGCCCTTTGATAAGTTTGATGCCATCCATGTCATCAAGCCGGTAATCACATATAACTACATCAAAATTTCCGGGATCGTATAATGCAATTCCTTTTGCACCTGAATGAGCAGAACTGGTTTCAAATCCATTTTTATTTAGGAAACGACTAAGCAGTAAGCATAGGTCGATGTCATCATCGATAATGAGAGCTCTTTTTGCCATTTGAAGGGAGTTTAAAATTGGGAAATAATTACCTCACTATTTTAACTGAAATCATGCCAAATCTATTCTTACTAAATTACTAAATCATTTTTATCTTCGGTTATTTGGCAATAAAATTGCCATTTTTATATAGTGAAAAGGAAAAAGAAACCGTGAATAGAAAAAATGATAGTATAAATCCCGTCCTGAAAACGAAAGAGCTAATCGACCCTAAAAGAAAAAGAGCTTTGATAGTTGATGATGAGACAGATATTTGCTACCTATTAAGCAACATATTGAAGCAAAGGAATATACAGACAACATTTGCAGGCAGCCTGGCGGAAGCTGATAAGATGCTTCAATCCCCCAATTACTTCTATTATGTCTTTCTTGATAACCATTTACCCGATGGGCTGGGAATAAACCAGATAAAACGCTGGAAAGAAAAATTCCCCTCTATTCATGTAATTATGATCACAGCACATGATTCTTATGAAGAAAGAAAAAAGGCATCAAAGGATGGTGCGGAACATTTTATTTCAAAACCTTTTTCAAAAGAGGTTATTCTAAGCTCCATCGTTCCAACATCGGCCTAAATTGGGAAAAAATTCTACACTTAATCAATCATTTTAAGAGTAACATTAAAGGAAGTTCCTTTTCTTAAAGTGCTTTTAACTGTTATATTTCCTCGGTGACTTAGAATAATATTCTGGCAATTAGTAAGTCCCAATCCATTTCCATTGGGTTTGCTCGTAAAATAAGGTTCAAACATTTTTTGCAGTGTATCGTCATCCATCCCGTTTCCATTATCTTCTATTTCGATTATGCAAGTATCAACGCCATTTTTAGTTCTTAAAGAAAGAATGCCTTTGCTTTTTTCCATCGCTTCAATGGCATTCACAATAATGTTTAAAAAAGCGATTTTTACTTTTTCTTCATCAACTAATACCTCACATACATCAGTTGAATAATTCTTTTCCACTTTTACCTGGCTTAAATCAAGCCGGTCAGCTGCCATTTCAAGAGTTTCATCGAGTATTTTATTAATATTTACTGGCCGGATATTCAGTTCAATAACTTTTGTAGCGTTCAATAGGTCAGAGACAAGTTGATTGATCCGGATACTATTCCTGCTTATCATATCCAGAAGTACCGAAGATTCATTATTCTGACTGACCATTTCCTGCAATTGCTCTGCTGCCAATGAAATATTGGTCAAAGGGTTTCTTACTTCATGTGCTATCGTCCTTGCAACCCGGCCTGTTGCAGCAAATTTTTCCATACTTTTTAATTCTCTAAGCTTAGCATCCATTCTTTTCAGTTCTTCAATATTGGCTTCCAGTTCTTTTTGATATTGAATATTTTTTTGAGTTGACTTATCCCTGGCAGCACTTTCCTTAATATAGGTAAACAAGGAATATAATATAGCAATTATCGAAGTGAGAAGAGATATGAAAATGATAATTTGTGTGGTCTTAAATGAACCGGTGAGGTTATTTTTTTTCTCCGTCATTAATTTTTCTTCACTTAAAATAAAATGTTGGGTGTGCATCCGTATACTATCTAAAATTGTCTGTCCTCTTCGCCTGTTGGATTCAACGATTGGTGTTATTTGTTCCCCAGACTGTTGAAAAGCGGCAATATTCATTTTCATTAATGAAAGCCGGAGATCGATTAACTGTTTTACAGTATCAAGCTTTGAGAGTTGACCTGGGTTTTTTGCTTCTAAAACCTTGAGTTCATTATAAATTGAGGAAATGTGTTCTTCATTTTCACGAAAATTCATTAAAATGGATTGATCTTTTGTAATATAATAACCACGGACACTGGTTTCAACTTCTACTATTGAGTTTCTTAAGTCTGCAATTTTGTTTTCAGCTTTATAGCTATTAGTCACCCAATCATATTCCTTCTGTACTGTCCAGGTGGATTGAAAAATAAAAAAATAGGAGATGATCAATAACACAAAGGCAATGATATAGCCAGTTCTTATTTTTCTTCTTAACGGCATCGGCATATGTTTGTACAACTATGTTCACGCATTAAAATGAAAATAGTTGAAGTATTCTTTAAGCAGTATGTCTTTTATGGATTTCCTTAAAGCAAATTAGGTTATTATAAGACAACTAAACATAACCATTCTCAATGAATTTGAGCTCATTGTCCCGGGGAGTGCTTCATCTATAACGTTGAGGTAATTATGAGTGTAAAATTTTCTCAGGTAGTAGTTTTTTTTCTAGTTGTTTTTTTCTTTGTTGTTCTTTTATAGGGAACTTTTGCCCCTTCTTCACGGGCTTCGGACAAGCCAATGGCAATAGCTTGTTTAGGGTTGGTAACTTTTTTTCCACTTCTTCCACTACGAAGTTTTCCTTTTTTCATTTCTTTCATTGCCCGCTCTACTTTTTCACCTGCTTTTTTCGAGTACTTTGCCATAGTGTTAATATTTAAAACATTGCAATGATCAATGCAATTCAGTTAAACGAGGCTGGGTGGCTCGGCTTAGCCCTAATGTATTCATAAACACATCATACATCTGTGTCTTCAATTTTTTAAAGCCAGCATCCCGTCTACCAGTTTCAGTATATTCGATATAATAAGGAACCATTTTCAGAAGTAATTTTCCTCCATACATATGATTTGTACCGAACATTACATCTTGCTTATTTACAACAACAGCAGTGCCTGTGATCTCTACATAATACTCACAGCCCTTTCTGTAAAAAATAAGTTTAGTCGGAAAATGAAGCTCGTAGGCTTTTTCCCAATTCCTTGGCGCATTGGCGCTGAACCATAGCAAGCCATCATCGTCTACACTTTCAAACTCAATAATATCATTTGGTAATCTTACGATGTTACTATTTGTAGGGTACATCACAGCACTTTTTATTTGCTCTAGTTTATTTTTTATAAACATGAGTTTATAGTCATTTTCCATTTGTTACTTTTTATAACCTATAAAATCAAATGTGATACCAATGGCATAACGAGGGCATTAATTATTTCAACATTGTTCAAAAAGATGGTATGTTTTTTTCTTCTTATAATAAGTGTTTCGGTTCATTTCTAATCTATAAACGAATTGAAACATTATTGATCATTACCTATGAAAAATGGAAATAAGATAAATGTACCCGAACAATGAATGAGGAAATAATTCCTCGTTCATTGTTTAAAAAATTACTTGACTTAAAAACTAAACAACATGGCAAATTCAGAAACATTACGAGATCTTATAAGGATCAACAACGACCGGGTTACCGGTTATTCAAAAGCAGCAACGCAGACCGACGATCAGGATCTGCAATCATTGTTCAGCCAATTGGCGCAACAAAGTCGTCAATTTGCAAGTGATCTGCGCAGGTTAATAAGCATTAGTGAAAAGGATGTTACTGACGAAACCACAACGGCCGGTAAAATTTATCGTGCTTGGATGGATGTAAAAGCAACATTTGGTGGAGATGATCGTCACGGTATACTCGCTTCTTGTGAATTTGGTGAGGATGCAGCACAAAAAGCTTATAAGGATGCACTAAATGAAGATGATCTGACAATTGATGTTCGTGCAACAATTGAAAGTCAGAAAGCGATATTGAGGCAGGCACATGATAAAATAAAGATGATGCGGGATACAGCAGCAGCTCATCATTAAAGTAAACGGCTTTACTAAGCAATCGAATATTTTTTTGTGGCTTCTTTTATTTGTAGTTTTCAAATAAGGTCATTGTTACAATGACCTTATTTTTTTATGGGTAGGGGAAATTTTAAAATAAAAAAAACCGGCTGTATTTATAAACAACCGGTTAGAACCGCCCTTCGAATTCAAAATATATTATGAGTCTACACTTCGCGTTGGCCTGGGGCTTGAAAGCAGCGACACAAGAAGCATAACCATCGAAATAAAAAATATGGTTTGAGCAATCACCGCCGAACTCCCTGCAATTATTCCAAATCCAGTTACTCCCGTTATCAGCGCTATCACGAAAAACAAAATTGCACTGCGTATCATGGTCTATTGTTTTATGATTTGTCTAATGTAAGTCCTAACAAATTTATCAGTGTAAGGGTTATGTAAAAAATCATGCCGTTTGGCATCAGCCTGAAAATTCTTTGCAAGTGGAAAAAATAGGGGATTTTTTTCATCACTTGATTTCAAAAATGTTGAACAATTGTTATGGTATAAAATTTTCACTGTTTAAATGTTATGCAAAAAGGAAATAAAAAAAGACAACTCAGAAAACCCCAGCATCAACCGAGGCCGGGTAGTGAAAGAAAGTTGATGCCACAGCCTGTGTTTGATTACCCGGATAAAAGGGCTAGCAATAAATTAAGAGGAAAAGTTGCCCTGATCACCGGTGGTGATAGCGGAATTGGAAAAGCCGTAGCAATTCTTTTTGCAAAAGAAGGCGCAGATATCGCAATAGCATATTTAAATGAGCATAAAGATGCTAAGGACACTGCTTCTTTAATCGGGAAATATAACCGGCGTTGTTACCTTATACCCGGTGATCTTAGCAACGAAAGGCATTGTAAAACAGTAATAAAGAAAGTTATCCAGGAATATAGGCGTATCGATATATTAATAAACAACGCAGCATTGCATTATGAAAATAAAAGCCTGGAGGAACTTACCACCCGTGAATTATTAAAGACATTCAGCACAAATATTTTTTCTTATTTCTGGCTTACTCGTGAAGCACTTCCATACATGAAAAAGAATTCCTGCATCATTAACACCGCATCAGTAACAGCATATAGGGGTAGCGGAGGTTTAATTGATTATGCATCTACCAAAGGTGCAATTGTCTCTTTTACAAGAAGTCTTTCTTCAAATCTTGTAAAAAAGGGGATAAGAGTAAATGGAGTTGCTCCGGGTCCGATATGGACGCCATTGATAGCATCGAGTTTTCCGCGGAAAAAAGTAGCAGTTTTTGGAAGTGACGTGCCCATGGGCCGTGCCGGTGAGCCGGCAGAAATTGCACCGGCATATCTTTTTTTAGCGAGTGATGATGCCAGTTATATAACCGGGCAGTTTATTCATCCAAATGGAGGAGAGATCATTAATGGATAAACATGTTTGGCATATTTTTCCCGACTATTATTTAAAAAGTATATGAGAGCAATTTGGACAGGTTCATTAGGTTTTGGCCTCGTGAACATTCCTATAAAAATATTCAGTGCTGTTCAGGATAGCACTTTAGATCTTGATATGCTTGATAGTAAAGACCATTCCAATATCAAGTTCAAACGTGTAAATGAAAAAACAGGAAAGGAAGTTGCCTGGGAAAATATTGTTCGTGGATATTATCTCAATGATAGGTATGTGGTGCTCGATAAATCTGATTTTGAAAAAGTTAGTCCCGAAAAAACAAAACATATCGAGATCAAGCATTTTGTTGATGAAACAGAAATCGACAGCATGTATTTTGAACAGCCTTATTACCTTCAACCGGAGAAAACCGGGATCAGGGCTTATAGTCTTTTAAGAGATGCATTTAAAAAAACCGGAAAGGTTGGAGTCGCATTATTTGTTATGCGAGACCGTGAACATCTTTGTATTATTAAAGCCAAAGACGATGTGATCGTTTTAAACCGTATTAGGTTTGCTGAAGAGATCCGTTCAACTGAAGAAATGGATCTGCCATCAACAAAAAGCAAACCCGACGAATTAAAAATGGCGATCTCGCTGATCAATCAATTGTCGGGACCTTTTGATATAAAAAAATACCGCGATGATTACAGTGAAAGATTATTAAAGATCATCAAGGCAAAATCAAAAGGGAAAGCAGTTCCATTCACCCCAATGAAAGTAGTGCATTCAAAAACTAAAGACCTGATGGAACAATTAAAAGCAAGCCTTTCAGATAAAAGAAAAGCATCATAGACTTAATTGGATAAATGACTACAAAAGAAAAATCAGAAGTTAAGATCGGGAAACATGTTGTATCGATAACTAATCGCAAGAAAATTTATTGGCCCAAGGAAGGTTTTACCAAAGGCGATTTGATAGATTATTATGATAAGATGGCAGACTATATCCTTCCACATTTGAAGGGAAGATGTTTGTCTTTGAAAAGAAATCCCAATGGTATAAATGATAAAGGCTTTTATCATAAAGATGCAGGGGAAAATGCACCTTCTCATGTAGATGTGCATAAAGTAAAGAGCGAAAGCAATGGAAAAATTATTGATTACATAGTTTGTAATAATAAAGCCACATTACTTTATGTTGCGAACCTGGGTTGTATAGAAATTAATCCATGGAACAGCACAACAAAAAAAATTGGTAATCCTACGTGGATGGTAATCGATATTGACCCTTCTGATAAAAATAAATTTACAGAAGTAGTGGATACAGCACTTACGGTGAAAATGGTTTTGGATAAGGCCGGTATAACTTCCTATTGTAAAACATCCGGCGCCTCGGGTTTGCATGTCTATGTTCCATTAAAAAATAAATATGATTATGTGACGGTAAAAGAGTTTGCACATATAATTGCTTCTCTCGTACAGGAGCAGCTGCCCGAAACAACTACATTAGAACGATCTTTAAGCAAACGAGGACCTAAGATTTATATTGATTATTTACAGAACAGTACCGGGCAAACACTTGCCTCCGTTTACAGCGTACGACCAGTACCGGGGGCTTCAGTATCGACACCATTGGAATGGAAAGAAGTAAATCACCAGTTAAGTCCCAAACAATTTACAATGCAAAATATTTTTCAACGACTAAAAAAGAAAGGAGATATTTTTCTACCGGTATTAAAGGAGTCTAACTCAATTGACAAAGCTTTGAAAGCATTAACAGTTTAGGGCTTTTTAAAACTAACCTGGAATTCGGTCCCTTCGTTTTCTTTACTCTGCGCCCTGATCTTTGCGCTGTGAGATTGTAAAATAGAATAGGCAACGGTAAGCCCGAGACCCATTCCATTTTTTTTCATTGTGAAAAATGGCTCAAACAATCTTGCCTGGTATTCTTTTGAAAATCCTTTACCGTTATCTTTTATACAAACTTCATAACCATCCTCAGATTCAGTTATACTAATGTTTAGGAGTCCATTTGTGCCCATGGCTTCAATGGCATTAATAATAATATTCGTAAAGACGATTATCAATTTTTCTTTATCGGCTTTTAAGATGATAGGATGCGAAGGATAATGTTTCTTTACATGAATATTTTGAAGCTTTATCCTGTCTGCCGTCCGGGCAATACTTTCATCCATGATGTCCTGTAAGGAATGCTCAAGAATAATTAAGTCGGATGGTTTGGCAAGATTCAGTAATTCAGTAATGATATTATTGATGCGTAAAGAATTTCTTTGAATGATATCCATGAAGCTTCTTTGGAATTCATCTCTTTCCAGCGGTATTAATTGATCAATTGATAAAATAATATTATTTAATGGATTTCTTATTTCATGGGCCAGCATACGGATCAATCTCTCGTTGGCAGCTAATTTTTCTGCCTGCAGATTTGCCATTTCGGCTTTTTTGATCTTGGTAATATCGTGAATGATCCCATGTATGATAAATGTTTCATCATCCGCCTTGCGTTGAGGGGCAAGCGAAAGAAGGCATTCTCTTGTCTCATTATTATTATTTATGATCTTTATTTCATTGTCTTCTATTTTGCTTTTTTCATTCAACGGCCTCAGCTTTCCATTTAAATGATGCCCGGAAATAAATTCCCGGAGATTGCGGCCAACCAATTCATCCTCTGAATAACCTAACAATTGAACTGCGGCATCATTCACCTCACTGAGATTAAGCTCATCGTCAGTAATAAAAACAGCATCTTTTGAGCTTTCAAAAAGAGTACGATACTTTGCTTCTCGTGCTTTTAATTCTTTTAAAAAACTAGATCTTTCGAGTGCATAGCGAATACAACGCTCAAGTTTTTCGGTACTCAAGTCATTTTTTACAAGGTAATCAGTAGCTCCTCTCTCCATAGCTTTTATATCTATGGCTTTATTCCCTAACCCGGTAAGTAAGATGATGGGCTCATCACAATTCAATTCTGCGGCTGCGTCAAGCAGGTCCAGCCCTGTTTTATGACCAAGAAAATAATCAACAAAATAAAGATGGTACTCTTTGTTTTTGATCGCCTCGATGGCGGAATTATAATCCTGGTACCAATCAACAACAAAATTTTTTCCTTCAATGTCAGTTATATAATCTTTGATGATGAGATAATCATCCTCATCATCTTCTATAACGGCAATTTTATGTTTGTACTGGTTCGGCATCAATTAGCTTTTAGAAATGGATGAAAATCGTGACTTCTATCTAGCAAAAACAATTCCTATGTCTCTTAAATAATTCATATTGAAATTCCGAGGATCTGGATTTCGGACATTTACTCTTAAAGTGAAAAATCTTTTGACTTTTTGAAAATACAATTTGTTAGAAATTTCGTTTTCGAATTTGCATTACTTTTATTGGGCTGGTATTTGATGAGTATCACGATCGTAACGCAAAATTTCGTTATGGTGTAACCTTATCTTGTAAACCGAAACCAAAGTGTAATTGCTATTTCATCAATGAAAAAAAAGATCCTTATAATTGATGACGAAGTAGACTTTTGTTTAATTATGAAGGGGTATTTCAGCCGAAAGAATTATGAGGTCTTTGTGGCCTATAACCTTCAAACCGGCCTGTTTCTTATAGATGAAAGCAAACCTGATATTTTATTTTTAGACAATAACTTACCGGATGGGCAAGGCTGGAAATATGTGGACCAGATTGTAGAAAAAAATCCCCATTTAGAGGTTTACCTGATAAGTGCTCATCAATCTAAATCAAGTTTTACCTCCCCAAATAAAAACATTATCGTGTGGGAAAAGCCGATCTCCTTGCAGATCTTAAACACCTCATTTCAATAAAATTGTAGGAAAACAATAGAATTAAACAAGACAAAGTGATAACATGTATCGGGCAACTTCCTCAAGCCCAACAACATTATTAGGTTTAATTACATAGTCAAGAGCGCCTAATTCAAGACAAATTTTCCTGAATTTTTCTGATTCTGCAGTGCTCCATACAACCTTGGGAATATTTTTATACCGTTCATTTGTACCAAGTTCCTGTAAGATATCTGCTCCATTTAGCCCGGGCATATTATAATCCAGAACGATAAGGCAAGGCATCTGGTCATTCTTTAATTTTTCCAGAGCTGAAAGTATTTCTTTACCATTATTTACAAAAAAAAGGACAAAAGCGGTGTCTATTGAGGCAAACACTTCTTTCAGCATTTCCTGGTCATCTGAGTCATCTTCACCCAGTAGTATGAACTTGGAAGGTAAGTCCCTGCTTGTAATTACTTTTTGTGGCACAAATTTTTAGATAAGAAATGATCTACATTCCAAGATAGGTATTTCCCTGATGACAAGCCGAAATTAGAGAAATTATTATTGGTTACAATTTCCCTTAGCTGTTTTTAAAAATATAGTATGAAAAGAAATCCCAAATCACCTAAGGCAAGTACTGCCTCTTCTGCTGATAATATAACCCTTAATGTGCCAACCCCCGTTATTACAGGCAAAGCAAATGGAAACGGTAATGGAGGTAAACAGCACAGAAATGGCAAGAATGATTCTATCGATGAAATAGATAATTACGAATTGCTGAGATTGTTATTAGAAGTAAAAGAGGGGAACTTCAGTGTTCGCATGCCCGGCGATAAATTAGGAATCAGCGGAAAGATCTGTGATACACTTAATGGAATTATTCAATTGAATGAGGCGTTGTTTGAAGAATTGACAAAAGCCCGTAACACTATTGGCCTTAAGGGACATTTAAATCACCGCGTTGAATTACCTCGTTTTGCAAGAGGCTCTTGGGCATCGGGTGTTGATTCAATAAATAGTTTGATCTCAGATCTTGTTCACCCAACAATTGAAATAGCTCACGTTATTAGTTCGGTGGCGAAAGGGAATCTTTCGCAGGAAATGCCATTGAAGATCGGCGACCACGTTTTACAAGGTGAGTTTGCCAAGATCGCGGCAGAAGTAAATGACATGGTGAAACAGCTGAACTTGTTTTCAATGGAGGTGACCCGTGTTGCCCGTGAAGTTGGTAGTGAAGGAAAACTTGGTGGACAAGCAAAAGTAAAAGGTGTTGCTGGTGTGTGGAAGGATCTTACTGACTCAGTAAACCAGATGGCGGGAAATCTTACAGCGCAGGTAAGAAATATTGCGGAAGTGACAACAGCGGTTGCAAAAGGTGATTTAAGAAAAAAGATCACGGTTGATGTGCAGGGAGAAATTCTTGAATTAAAAAATACGATCAATAACCTGGTTGACCAGTTGAATTCATTTTCATCAGAGGTAACCCGTGTGGCAAGAGAAGTTGGTACTGAAGGGAAGCTAGGTGGCCAGGCAGAAGTAAAAGGTATCGGTGGAACATGGAAAGACTTAACGGATTCCGTAAACCAGATGGCTTCTAACCTAACTGGCCAGGTAAGAAATATTGCCGAAGTAACAACAGCGGTTGCAAGAGGTGACTTATCAAGAAAAATTACGGTTGACGTAAAAGGTGAGATCCTTGAGTTAAAGAATACGATCAATACGATGGTGGATCAGTTGAATTCATTTTCTGTTGAGGTAACCCGTGTGGCAAGAGAGGTTGGTAGTGAAGGAAAACTCGGCGGGCAAGCAACGGTAAAAGGAATTGGTGGTGTGTGGAAAGACTTAACTGATTCGGTGAACCAAATGGCCGGTAATCTTACAGCGCAAGTAAGAAATATTGCGGAAGTAACGACTGCGGTTGCAAAAGGTGACTTGTCAAGAAAGATCACTGTGGACGTAAAAGGCGAGATCCTTGAATTAAAAGATACGATCAACACAATGGTGGATCAGTTGAACTCATTTGCATCTGAGGTAACCCGTGTTGCGTTGGAGGTAGGTACTGAAGGAAAACTTGGGGGCCAGGCAAAAGTGCAGGATGTGGGTGGTACATGGAAAGACTTAACTGAGTCGGTGAACCAGATGGCATCGAATCTTACAGCGCAGGTAAGAAATATTGCGGATGTAACAACAGCGGTTGCAACCGGTGACCTGTCTAAAAAAATTACGGTAAATGTGGCGGGTGAAATTCTTGAGTTAAAGAATACGATCAACACGATGGTTGACCAGTTGAACTCATTTGCATCTGAGGTAACCCGTGTGGCATTGGAGGTAGGTACTGAAGGTAAATTGGGTGGACAAGCAAAGGTGCAGGGTGTGGGTGGTACATGGAAAGACTTGACAGACTCAGTGAATCAGATGGGATCAAACCTTACAGCACAGGTAAGAAATATTGCAGAAGTAACAACGGCCGTAGCAAAAGGAGACTTGTCAAGAAAAATTACGGTTGACGTAAAAGGTGAGATTCTTGAATTAAAGAATACGATCAATACGATGGTGGATCAGTTGAATTCATTTGGTTCAGAAGTATTCCGTGTGGCCCGTGAGGTTGGATCTGAAGGTATGCTTGGTGGGCAAGCAGACGTACCCGGTGTGGAAGGCCTTTGGAAAGACTTGACTGATTCGGTAAATAAAATGGCTTCGAATCTAACATCACAAGTAAGAAATATTGCGGAGGTAACAACAGCCGTGGCGAACGGTGACTTATCACGTAAGATCGAGGTGGACGTAAAAGGTGAGATCCTTGAATTAAAGAACACGATCAATACGATGGTTGAACAGCTCCGTGCCTTTGCCTCCGAGGTAACCCGAGTAGCAAGAGAAGTGGGAACGGACGGAAAACTTGGTGGGCAAGCAAATGTACCAGGCGTTGGGGGTACCTGGAAAGACTTAACGGATTCAGTGAATCAAATGGCAGGTAACCTCACCGCCCAGGTGCGAAACATTGCAGATGTTGCGATCGCTGTGGCAAATGGAGATATGTCAAGAAAAATTACCGTTGACGTTCGAGGTGAAATTTTACAATTGAAAGAAACATTGAACACGATGGTGGATCAGTTGCGTGCCTTTGCATCTGAGGTAACCCGTGTTGCCCGTGAAGTTGGTACCGATGGTAAACTCGGTGGACAAGCATTTGTACCGGGTGTTGCTGGTACATGGAAAGATCTTACGGACTCGGTAAACCAAATGACGGGTAATCTTACATCACAGGTAAGAAACATTGCCGAAGTAACGAAAGCTGTTGCATCCGGTGACTTAACTAAAAAAGTAACTATTGATGTAAAGGGAGAGATATTCGACTTGAAAAATACCATCAATACGATGGTGGATCAGTTGAACTCGTTTGCGTTTGAAGTAACGAGAGTTGCTCGTGAAGTAGGTACCGAAGGTAAACTTGGAGGCCAGGCAGAAGTGCAGGGTGTGGCAGGTACATGGAAAGACTTGACAGACTCAGTGAACATGATGGCCTCCAATCTTACCAACCAGGTTCGTGGTATTGCAAAAGTTGTAACCTCA
>DATDCP010000317.1:0-10884 GCA_036524255.1 Chitinophagaceae bacterium | reverse complement strand
CCATCCCCATCTTTATACCCGGCTGTGCCTCCTGCAATGGTAGATACTATTCCAGATGGTGTTATTCGCCTTATTCTATTTTCGTCCGTTACATAAATATTTTCCTTTTCATCAATAACCAAATCTTCAATCTGTGAGAATTTAGCTGCTGCGCCCTTTCCATCGTTGTAGCCTTTTTGATAGCCACCTGCAAATGTGGAAACAATTCCTGCCGGGGTGATTTTCCTTATTCGGTAAACGTCAGATACAAACAAATACCCCTGTTTGTTGATAGCAATTCCAGTCACAAAGTGAAATTGTTTTACAGGACCACCTGCAATCGTTATGATCTGTCCGTCAAAAGAAATTTTTCGAATGCTATCATTTTGTGAATCGGCTACATAAATATTTTCCCGTTCGTCCACTACAATACCGAAACTCTGTCCAAATTGTGCGACGATCGTCCCGCCATCTTTGAATCCGAAAATGTTTGTACCAGCATAAGTAGAAACATCTGCATCACCTGTTATTTTACGAATGCGGGGATCAGCAGCATCCAATGTGTATATATTTCCCTTGCTATCCAAAGTAAGCCTGTTTGGCATTTTAAATCTTGCTTTGCTGCCATGTCCGTTTGTAATATTCGCCTTGCCGTTGCCAGCAAACGTAGCAACCACCCCATTATGTATTTTCCGTATGCAGCTATTGAACGCATCCGCAACATAAATTGTACCGTTTGGAAGTACCGCTACATCCAGTGGTGATTTAAATTTTGCATTCAATGCCGGGCCATCAAGAAAACCCGCGGTGCCATCTCCTGCGATCGTGCTTACGATAATTTTTTGTACTTGCGCTGACCTTACTTTCGCATATTTTCTTTTACCCGAGAAAAATGGTGTTGGCCTGGCCACTGCAATAGATCCTATTTTTTCCATACGCTTTTATTGTAAGTACTATTTGTATTTAAAATTCATATACAAGAGTATCGTAAACCACTCTACCCATATTTTTTCAAATGCCAACTATTTTAAAGGCAGGGGAAGAGGCTCTATTGGTTTTGCAAACTATACTCCGATACTATTCTTAAATACGAAGATTTAGCCTTTTCCATTTCTGGTGAAATTGATACTTGATTTTGTTGAAATAATATTTTTTTGCAATTGTCGTCTTCCTCTTGCCAAATTTGATTTGGATGCACCAATGGAAATTCCAAGCTGCTTTGATATTTCCTCATGGGAAAAATTTTCAATTATAAAAAGATTGAAAACGATTCTATACCCGGGAGTCAATTTTTGCATTGATCTTACGATCTCATTATATGAAATTCTATCAAGCACATCTTCACCTCCTGCTGATAGCCATACAGTTTCGCTATCCAATTCCTTTGTAAGCCTCTGCTTATGATTTCTTCGATAATGGTCGATCGCGGTATGTACCATTATTTTCCGTAGCCAGCCCTTGAATGAGCTAATGACATTTGCATAAGCTGGCTGATAGCGATATATCTCCTTAAAAATCTTCAGAAAGCCATCATTTGTTATTTCAACTGAATCATCGTAATTGTTTGTATAAAGGCCGCATATGGTCATCGCATAATTATAAAAAGAAGTATAAATTTTTTTCTGGCTTAACCTATCATTCAAAACACAACCCTGAATATTTAAATTCAGATCTTCCTCAGTTAAGAAGCCCACCCTTTGATTTATAAAATAATGCTCATCCTGGTCTCTAACCATGCCTGATGAAATTACTTTTCCAATAGCAGCCCTCATACACTTTCAATTGATATTCCTTATTGATAATTGGTGATCAGTACAAAATGATAAGCTTTTAATTGGACTTCGTATATTCCTTCCATACACTCATTTCACCATCACAGATCCTTATCATTTTGATTTTAGCCTTATCCTCCAAACAAATAATATAAGTAGGCATGCCTTTTGTATCAGCTGTTTCTACTTCCTGGATATAGATAATGCTATAATCATAATAAGTGCTTTTGACAATATGCCTTACTTCATGAAGCATCTTTTCTTCATAATAATGTTTTATACTACCAACCCAGTATCCTCTGCTATCATATAAAATAGTCGTTCTTATATCATTTAAAGTAAATAGGGCAGAAAAGCCACCCTTAACCTTCGTCCAACTTTCGCCGCTAATATTCTTATAGGTGTCAGCAAAATTCTTTAATGCCCTGGGACTGATCGCCTCAAACTCATTCATGGAGGTTTTTGTTTTAGTAGCATTCATTTGATACTCCAATGAACTACTGTTTGATACTGTTTGAGCTTCCGCTCTACTTATTCCCGTCAGGGAGCCAACACTTACAATTACTAATGCAATGAGATTCTTTTTCATTTTTCTTATTTTTTGATTTAATCAATATTCATTTTATGATACTTTGATACCACAAAATTGATATCCCCTGGCTTCTTTAATGACAGAGCTATTCCCTATTTATGGATAAAAGCTTACCTATTTTATAGAAAAAAAAGACCCGGCAAGTTGCCGGGTAATGGATCTTCGATGAGGTAAAAGAATAATTCGTGATACAATATTAAATGTCTTTCTCTGCGGTGGTTGGACCTATAACAGCTTTTATTTCTTCAATTTTATTAACTGGAAAGTTCCCACATTTGCCATGTTCACGAATGACATCCTCATTGTCCGCTTCATGTATGCAATAAATCTTGTCCTCTGTAACAAAAGATTCGATCCACTTATAAGGTTTACCTAAAACTGTAATAACCGCGACAGATGTTTTTGAAATGGCTTGTAATTCCTCCGCTGTCATGTTTCCTGCACCTGGCAGTTTCCGTTCAATAATAAATCTTTTCATTTTTATAAATTTTGTGTTCCTATAAAACTATCCTTACTATTTTATTACGATCTAAGGGCTCACACCCAATTAAAATTCGGCACTCCCCTATTTTAGAATGCCCAAACGAACAGCTTCGGTAACCGCCTTTGCACGGGACTTCACATCCAACTTAAATAAAATATTGGAAATGTGATGATCAGCAGTTTTAGGAGAAATAAAAAGCGTTCCCGCAATTTCCTTGTTTTGAATCCCTTTTTGTAACAAATGAAGGACATCAAGTTCACGATTGGTTAGCTGTGCAGGATTGGTTTTTGTACTTTCCCTTAACCCTCTTGGAATTTTTTTGATACCAACGGCACGCATCTCCATTTTTATTTTTTCATACACTGCATCCGCACCTATTTGTTGAAAAACTAAAAGAGCATTCTTCATATCTTCTTCGTTTCCCGCAAATAATGCGAATGCTTTTTCAAAAGGACAACCCTTTATCTCCCAAAACGCGGCTGCCAATCTGCTCTTTCCTTCTTTTAAAAGTTTATATGGCTCGTACAATTCGGGCAAGCCCAAATCTTTTTTCCTCACCTTTTGTAACCAAAATGAAAATTCACTGTTTAGAAAAATATTGTCGACTCCCTGGACGAGCTCAATAGATAGTTTTATTTCTTCTTCAGTGACTCGTTGCATGCCTGTAAGCCATTCATATTGTAATTCAGCGATCATTACCGGTATTATACGGCTATGCTCTTTTGTTTTCATTGCAAGGAGTTTTGCTTCGTTCAAATAAACCAGTACGTCTTCTTCTCCCTTTCTAATTTTGATGATAGCCAGAAGTGCCAAAGCAGTTATCTTAACTGAGCCCAACTGGCTTGGATTTAAAAGTAAATTTTCTATGATCATTGATGCTTGTTTCCAATCGCCTGTTTCCAATAACATCCTGGCTTTTGCGTATAGCTTATAATTTTTGGACGCGTCGAGATTCCTTTCTTCACAATAATTTATACCCTCTTCTAATACTTGTTTTGCTAATTCATATTCTTTAAAGAGTAGATAAATGCTTGCGATGTTTGAGTACGACCTCGCAGCATGCTCATGAAATGAATTTTTTAAAGCAATATCCAGGCTTTTGAATAACATTTTTTTGCCACTCTCATTCGAAAAATTAATCTTCCATAATGCACTTCCTACGTTATTCATTGCATGGCTAAGAATTTCATCATCTTTTAATTTTTTTGCCATTTCAATTGCCTTATTCCCCCACTCTATGCATTCGGCATTATCATCGGAAAGCATTTTTAATTGAGACACATTGCTATAGGCCATTGCCTTTGCTTTCGAGGCAGGCTGTGATTCTAAAATCTCGATTGCTTGCTTGCCATATTTTTCAGCTTCTTGACGATTGCCATTAAACCACCAAAGCCTTGAAAGAAAACTCAAACTATGACCTGCCCGTTCAACCTCATTTTTTTTCTGCCAGACCTTTAGTGCCTTGCCCTGGTATATGATAGCATCTTTTGTCTGGTTGGTGAGATAACACTCATATGCATAGGACTCATAAAATTCTACCATTTGATCTTCATCACTTCCGTCAGAAAATTCAATTGCCGTAAGAAATAATTTAGAAGCTTCAATATGGGCGCCAACACGTGCCGCTTGCCTGGCCGCTATTGGGGCATATTTAATAACCAGTTTATTTTCGTTTGCATTCTTTGCATAATGCACGATCCGTTCAATTTCTCCTTCTGCTTCAAAAGAGTCCAAAAAAAGATCGAGTATCATTTTATTTAGTGCAATGCGCTTAAATGGAGAAAGTGATCCCTCAATTGTTCGCCTGTACAATTCATGTTTAAAAACTACTCTATTGTTTTTTATGATGATGATCTGCAGGGCAAAGCAGTGATCCATTCCCTCGTCCCAACTAGATTTAATTTTAGCAAACCGTTTAATTTCCAATCCTTCCGGAATTACAGAACAAATCGCCCACGCATTTTTCGTTCCTTTCTCTTGCCGGTGATAAACAGAAAGTATGGCATCTTTAATATTATCAGGAACACCGGGGCTATAACTTGCAAGTATTTCAGTTACATAAAATGGATTACCACCTGAAATGCTAAACACATCTTCTCCTTTATAACCTCTCTCTTCCGCCATTTTTTCTACAGCCTGTCTTGATAAAGGCAGTAACTGCAACCGGGTTAAAGAATCCGAAGGCAATTGTCCAAGCACATTTCTTAAAGGATGATCATCAAGAATCTCATTATCACGATAAGAAAGAATGAAAAGACAATGTATGCGACCGATACGCCTTGCAAAAAATTTTATAAAATCAAGTGTGGCTTCATCTGCCCAATGTATGTCCTCTATAATTATGATGACAGGTTTCTTTTGTTGTTCTAAACCATTAAAGAGTTGGTTGAATAATAAAGACCGGTCCACTTTATACAATTCATTTTCCTTTGTATCACTCTGGATTTGCCAGATAATATCATAAATCGGCGCCAGTGGACGTGGAATAAATAATGCATCACAAGTTCCCTGGTAAATTTTATAATTGTCTTTTTTTACTTTGTAAAAAGTTTTGATCAAGGATGTTTTTCCGATGCCAGCTTCTCCGCTTAGTAATATACAATGGCCCTCACCTTCGGCAACACTTTGAAACATTGTTTCAAGTGATCTTAAAAACCCTTCTCGCTCGATCAGCTCCATAATTCATATTTAAAATAAGGAATGGCTATCTCTAAAATAGGGAAAAACCCTTAAACGTCTGTTGGTAAATGAAGGTTGCTTTGCGGATTAATTCAAACTATTAATTCTTAAATCAATTTTTTATTATGAAACAATTTCTTGCTTTCACAGTATTAGCTACTGCAACCCTCGGTCTTTTTTCACAACAATCAGCAGCCCAAGCCGGAAATTTTGATACCCGGTCAAAAAGCTACTATATCGACGTGCACCATTTTGGTCCCGGAAAGGTAACTGCAAAAGAGGTAGAAGCTGCACATCAAAAAGATCTTGCAGTTGAAAAAAAATACCGCGTTAGCATTTTTAAGTATTGGTTTGACGAGGCAAAAGGGAATGTTTATTGTCTTTCTTCCTCTCACAACACAGAATCCATCCGCAAAACACATGCAGAGGCGCACGGTCTTTTACCAGCTGAATTTTACCAGGTTAGCGAAGGACAGGAAGCTGTCATGAAAGGGAAAAATAATCTCTACCTGGATATACATGAGCTAGGTGCAGGGAAAGTTACAACAGCTGATGTTGCCGGTGCACATCAAAAAGATCTTGCAGTACAGGGAAAATATGGTGTTAACCTTATTAACTATTGGGTTGATGAAAAAAAAGGGACTGTTATATGCCTGGCGCAGGCTCCTGATTCAACGGCATTGATCAACACGCATAAAGAAGCTCATGGATTAATACCTCTTCGGGTGGCAAAAGTTAAACAAGGTCAATAAGAAACAATTTAAACAAACAAAAAAACAAAACTAAAATGAAAAATTTATTTAGTGCGACAGATCGCCCAATTAAAACATTTATGAACGCACAAATTAATTACAGCAAATGGAGTGCACAGCCTATTCTTTACATGCTGATATTGTTTACCGTATTTCTATTTACCGCATGTAAAAAATATGAAGCAAACAAACAGAAAGATAATAGTTCAGAGCAAGTGACAAAAAAAAACGGGAACCCTGATGCAGAATTAGCTAGCCCAAATAGTGGTCTTGCTCCACAAACCCTATTGGAACTTCAGCAAGTTCGTGCAGCAACAGCCAGGTATCAAAATATCGAACATGCATTTGGAGATAGTTATGAGGACATCGGTTTGGTGATGCCAAATATGGGCTACCACTTTTTGAAAGCTGAATTGGTCAGTCCAGTATTCGATATGAAGAAGCCAGCGATCCTTGTTTATAATAAAAAGAATAATGGAAATTTCGAACTGGTAGCTGTAGAATATGCTGTTCCCATCGATCCTCAGTCAATCAACACACCTCCTGAGGGTTTTACAGGTAAGGACGATGAGTGGGATTTCAATACCCTTGATACTGGTTGGTGGACATTGCATGCCTGGGTATGGAAAGATAATCCTGATGGAGTATTTGAACCCATGAACCCTTTAGTGATCGTTCAGTAAGCAAAATAAAAGAATTAAATATGCTAAACACCTTATTTGTTAAAGGCAAAATAGTAAAAGAAAATAAACCCGTTCAAGAGCAGGACAGGACGCTGTCAAATTATTTCCATACAAGAGAGCCTGGACGGGTCAAAACAATAAATTTCCCTGGAAGAAAAAAGAGAACAAGATTAGTTGTAAAAAAAGGGGCGGAAAATATTTCTATCCCTCTTGAGAACATTGTCCTTTTCCATACAGAAAATAAAATCGTGTTTGTTATCGACCGGGAAGGTAAAAAATATGTTACGAGGGGAAGTCTCTTCATGCTTGAACCAGAACTTGATAGTAATATTTTTTTCCGTGCGAATAGGCAATATATCATCAATATCGGCCATGTCAAAAGTTTCAGGACCTATGAAAGAGTAAAGCTGAAAGTAGACATGAATTCTGAAGAGCTGAACAATAAGTATTTTATAATAATCAGCCAGGAAACTGCTCCTGCATTCAGAAAATGGATATACGAAGCATAAACGTTTTTAACCGTACTCTTTTTATAAGTCAAAAACGGGATTGTGCTGAATGAAACAGCACAATCCCTATAAAACCACTAACAAATAGAAATAATGAAACTTATATTTACGCTGGTCACAGTCTTTTGTTTTTCAACTTCATTTTCTCAATGGACAAGGGTTGAACAATTGCCTTCATCTGATATTTTCACTGTCTATCATAAAGACAATATACTTTATGCCGGTGGAAATAAAATCATCTACGTAAGTAAGGATGAAGGGCAAACATGGGATTCAACAACTGCTATTCCAACACTTCCATTTATTAACAATATAATAGTTTACAAAGATGAATTATATGCGGCGTCTCTCCCATCAGGTGTCTTCAAAAGCCCGGATGGAGGTATAACCTGGCAAAATATCAGTACCGGTTTATTATTCCCAGATATTTCTGACTTCTGTGAATTTAGAGGAGACTTGTATGCAGCCACCTTAGGTAATTCAGTTTACAAATTAGATCCTGTTAACAAGAACAGATGGTTATTTTTCGGCAACGGCCTTTCAAGTTTAAGTGCAAATCTCACTACCATTGCAGGTAACAATAATGCAATGGTAGCCGGAACAAATGCCAATGGGATTTATGACTACCTCCCTGCTAATTCTACAACCTGGGAGGAACGATTGCTAAGTGGCCGGATCAGTCCTAACGAAAAAGCTTATGATATTGTTACGGGACATGATACTCTGTTCTATGCAAGTGGTATAGGCAAGTTTTATATTAGTACTGACAATGGGCTTACCTGGGAAGTTATTGGTGACAGGCTTCCTTCCGCTGCCACCACAGTTGTAAATGCAAAACAGGCATTGCTTATATCACGATATATTTTTGACGGTGGCAGTTCCAAAATTCTTTTTTATTATATCAAAAAAAGTGCTCTTCAAGAACCGTTTGTCAATTTCAGTGTTGTATTGAATCATTTCACTTATAAAATTGATATCCTTAACAACAGACTTTGGGATGCCAGCACCGGGGGTCTTTTTTATATGTCCTTATCAGATCTACCGGATATATCTGCTGCAGATCAATCCCCGCTCACTCCATTACCTATACAATTCACTTTATTCAATGCAAAATGTGAAAATAAAAAGGTGTCACTGACCTGGAAGACAGCACAGGAACAAAACAGCAGTCATTTTGATATTGAAAAAAGTGAAGATGGTATTCATTGGACAGTCATTAGCACGATGCCTGCAGCCGGAAATAGTAATAGTGAAAGAAGTTATTCTTCAACAGATAATAATCCTGTTCGAAATAACTACTATCGCATTGCCGAGTATGACCTGGATGGCAAATCACAATTTACCAGTATAATCCAATCATCCTGCAATGCAACAAATACGTTCAACCTGTGGCCTAATCCTGTTCATGATAAGGTATTTATTAATATCACTGCTGAAAATGCTTCACAGGTTATGATAAAAGTTTTCGATAGCAAAGGTGCATTAGTAAAAATGCAAAGAGCAATGGCTTTACAAGGTAACAATCAATTTAGCGTGGACATGAATCCGTTGACAAGCGGAGTCTATTCCCTATCCATAGATTGGAATAATGGACTAATGAAAAAAACCGTACAGGTTTTGAAGCAATAATGCAAATCTAAAATTCTAACTCAAAATTTAATACAATCATTTATTAAGCAAACCTTTTAAAAAATGTCAATTACAAATTCTACAAAATTCAGGGTGCTAAAGTTTTCTTTGCCTGTCGTTGCTTTACTGATCTTTATACATGCCTGCTCAAAGAAGCCAGAAGTTACAGTTGATTGCAGCGGCCCAGTTAAATCATTTGTCACAGATGTAAGTCCTGTGTTTCAAACATCATGTGCAATCAACTCGGGTTGTCATGCAACAGGTAGCGGCAATGGCCCTGGACCGTTACTTAATTATTCGCAGATATTTAATGCCCGGGCAGATATTCGTCCTGCGGTCGCATCAGGCCACATGCCATTGAATGCAACTTTGACAACAACCGAAAAAAATGCAATTTTATGTTGGATCGATAATGGAGCTCCAAATAATTAATATTTGCTTTCCAATTTTATAGCATAATGCAATCTCCACTCCTCACAGAACGTCTTTCAATAACCAATCTGAATACAACAGATGCCAAATTCATATTCGAACTTGTTAATACAGAAGGTTGGCTTACATATATTGGAGACCGGAACATTCACTCACCTGAAGATGCCCGGAGTTATATTCAGAAAATTATAGACAGTTCTAATATCAGCTATTGGGTTGTTAGACTTAGGCAGGATGATACACCGGCAGGGATAATAAGTTTGATAAACCGTGATCATTTAGAATACCCCGATATTGGATTTGCCTTTTTACCATCATTTACAAGTAAAGGCTATGCACATGAGGCAACAGAAATAGTATTAAAACATTTCATAGACAATACAAAACATCCTTTTGTGCTTGGGGTCACCGTTGTTGAAAATACGGCTTCCATCAGTTTATTAAAAAAATTGGGGTTTCAGTTTCAAAAGGAACTTGAGGTTAAAAAAGAAAAATTACTGGTGTATGTTTTATCCAAAGACAAGTTTGACATCTCAGAAATAACAAAACGCTTTTTTGATTCTTTTACAAATAGAGATAGTTCAACACCAAAATTAGATACCTTAAAAAGTATTTGCATGCCGGATGTTCGGATAGTAAGTATCAACGGATCAGAAAATATATACACCCTTAATTCATTCTTAGAGCCAAGAAAAAAGATGTTAACAGATGGTACACTCATTGAATTTGAAGAGAAAGAGGTTTATGAGAAGACAAATATTACTCAGAACATTGCGCATCGTCATTCTAAATATGAAAAAAATGGAGTTTTGAACGGGAAAAAATTCAACCAAACAGGTCATAAACTATTTCAATTCATTAAAACAAACCAGGATTGGAAAATCAAGTCGGTTATATGGGAAGATGATAAAATGTACTAGTCATATTACCGAATGAAAATAAAAAGCGACTGCAAATCAGATTTCTTGCAGTCGCTTGCATTCTTGTGCATTTATTATAAGTGGAGGTGACCGGATTCGAACCGGTGTCCAAACATATTCGCCAAAAGCTTTCTACATGCTTATTTTGTTTTGAGGTTTTTCGGGAAGCAACTGGGAACAAACAACCGATTACTTCCTTAGCTGCATGGTCTTAAGCAACAGTCACAGCCTTCTGTTGCAGCATCTTGTTTTGTTTTGAGTCGGCGGCGGGGCATGGAAACAAGCGAACCGGCCCGGCGGCCCTAATGACTACCTAATCACTGATTAAGCGGCCATGGCATACTGAGTATTGCCATTTGAGTTTTTGTGTATTCAGATTAGCCTGCTAATTACACAACGCAGAACATGCTTACACTTTCAAAGATCTATGCTGTCAAAACCATACACCCCCAG
>DATDCP010000316.1:0-2579 GCA_036524255.1 Chitinophagaceae bacterium | reverse complement strand
CCGGCAAAATATTGAAAGAGCTTAGCAACCGTGAAATTTTAATGTGGGTCGATTTAATAAAAGAACATGCTACTCCTTTTATGCTTAAAAAATTGATCTCAACAGCACGAATCGTGTTGCCAATAGATCGCTGGCAGATGATAAGGGGGAAATTCATGTTACCTAAAGAAATGGCGAATAAGGCCGCTGCCTAAAAAGTTAATAGAAAAACCAAAGCCGTCTCGCCTAAGGCAAGACGGCTTTTTTGTTTTGTGTAAATCATGAAAATTAAACAAGACCTTCATTAATTGCTTTCAGTACCGCTTCTGTTTTAGAATTGACATGAAGCTTTTCATAAATGCGTCGAATATGAGAACGTACAGTATCAATACTGATAAATAATTCAGATGCAATGGCTTTATAACTATAACCGCTGACAAGTCCTTTCACGATCTGCAATTCTCTTTCGGATAAATTATAATCTTCTTTATGCGCCTTTGGTTGTGATTGGAAATACTGTAACACTTTTCTTGCAACATTCGCGGTCATTGGAGAGCCGCCTTTGTTTACGTCAAATATTGATTCGATAATTTCAGATGGTGGTGTATGCTTTAATAAATAACCACTGGCCCCATTACGAATGGCCTTAAATATTTTTTCCTCATTATCAAAAACCGTAAGCATGATCACCTGCGTTTTTGGAGAAACAGCTTTTACAATGGCAACTGCATCGATACCGTTAGTGCCTGGCATATCAATATCCATCAAGATCACATCGGGCTTTAATTCTTCCGTGTCTGTTTTCACTGTATCGGCATTGCCAAAAGTTGCCAGTAGATCTAACTGCGGCGTTGATTGTATAAGAAATGAAATACCTTCTCTCAGGTTACTGTTGTCTTCGTAATAAATTACTTTAATTTTTTCTTCCATATTCTAAAGTTAACTTACAGTAATTGCAAATTGAATAACATAATCATGCTAATATTTATCAGTAAGCAGGCTTTTCTTTAAAACCACCATCAGGTTTACACATGTTCCTTTTCCCGGCTCTGATTTGAATGTAATTTGGCCCCCTATTTCTTTTGCCCTTTTCTCAAGATTATTTAGCCCGTTCCCTCTTTTTATTTCATCCATATCAAACCCTTTTCCGTTATCATTTAATTCCATTTTTAAAAAGCGGCCTTTGAGATTTAATATCAAATCAATTTGGGTGCTTTCTGCATATTTTACTGCATTATTTAACGCTTCCCTGAATATGAGATAGAGGTTTCTTCTTTGTTCAAGACTTAGCTTTGAAGCTTTGAAACTTTGTGATACGATCGTATTAAACCTGATATGCTTTGCATCACAAACCCGAAGACCAAACTCCCTCATTCTTGAAACAAGATCTTCCAATGTATCGTTATCACTTCGAATTGTCCAGATAATATCCTGCATATTCTCCGAAAGCGATGTCGCATTATTGCTAATGCGATCGAGCAATTGAACCGTTTCAGGTTTTACTTCTTCAATTTGTTTTTTTGCAACATCACTAAATATTCGAATACTGCTTAGCGTAGAACCCATGTCATCATGCAGATCCGTAGCAATTCGATTCCTGATCCTCTCCAATCTTTTTCTTTGCTGTTTACGATAGAACATTAAAACAAGGAAAAGTATTGACGCGAGAACAGCAAGCAGCAATTTAAACCAGACCGTATGCTGGAAATATGGGTTTACTTTAATTGTATACACAGATTCATTACTCCATACACCATCATTGTTGCTCGCTTTTACATGTAATTTATGCGTGCCTGCCTCCAAATTCATTAATGACAAAACTCTTTCATTAGTATATCGCCAGGTAGAATCATATCCTTTTAACCAAAAACCAAACATGTTTTTCTTTGACTGACTAAAATTCATGGCAGAAAATTCTATTACAATACTCCTCTCCCCCGGACGAATCGTTATTTTATTACTGCTATCAAAATTTCTTAGCTGGCCTCTTATATTTAATTGTGAAACAAAAACAACAGGCGGTTTTTTATTAAATGCAATGTTACCAGTGTTAATGCTGTTGATGGCGCCATTGAAGCCGAGAAACAATTCACCCTCGTCACTCATATAAAAACCATCAGCTATCTTATTATTAAATAGACCATCGTTTTTATCAAAATAATCAAAATGGCCCTTTGATGTATCGAGACGATGGAGCCTATTATCGGTTGCTACCCAAATAAAACCGTAGGGATCCTCAGCTAATCCATAAGCTGAAATAGCGGTATAGCCTGTCTTATTAGAATATAGCTCTAATACCTCTCCTTGTTTGTCAAGCTTTGCCAAATATCCTACCCCTGTTATCCAAATGTGTTGTGATCTATCAATATACAAACTACCGACCTCATCATCTGGTAGCTTTTTATTTTTTCTGTTAGCATTAGTATATAGAATCAGTTCATTTTTAAACGGATCAATTCTTCCTACTCCTTTTCCTGATGAGAACCATATAAACCCTTCAGCATCTTCCCTGATATTTAATGGATATATATTTTGCAACGATGGAATGCGATTCCACCAGTTAATGACAGAATCTCCTTTTCGATCATAAGAGAACAATC
>DATDCP010000315.1:0-24708 GCA_036524255.1 Chitinophagaceae bacterium | reverse complement strand
ACTTCTTCTTCCTCTTCTTCCTCTGTTTCCATTTCGATCGTTACATCCTGGTCGGGTGGAAAATCATACACAACAGATCTTTCCGCATAACCAACTGAAGTGATCTTGATCGTATACTTCCCTGCGGGAATATCTTTTATTAAGATAATGCCTGCTGAATCGGCTGCTGCTGTTCTTTTTAATTCTACTAAGGTAACTGATGCCCTGGCGACACTTTCACCGGTTTCTTTATTTATAATTCTTGCCTTGAATGTATGTTGTGCAGATGCAGTAAACACTGTAACCAGGGTCACTGCAACTAAAAAAAATCGTTGCATAGGTAAATGATTAATTAAAAAACTTGTTGACTTTGATTTGGTTTATCAAACAAGTTTAGGTGGTTGCCAGAAATCATAATGAACATCAGGAATTGAAGAAAGAATAAATCCTGCATATTGATGGGAAGTAAAAGTGGGAACTATTTCAACACAATTATTATCAAATGAAACTGTAAAACCAGAACAACCTGTACAAGTAAAAAAAGGTGAACAGCTGCCACAATCACCGTCGCCCTTTTCATGATTTGTTTCCTGTGCAGTTTTATCCTCCGGGCAATTGTCGAATGAACAGCAGGGAATTGCAAAAAGAAAAAGTAAGTAAGCAGATAGTATGAAAGCGAATACCTTCATTTTAATTTTAAGCTCTTAATAATAATTCACAAGGCTTAAGCCCGGTATGTTTTTTAAATGCAGTGGAGAAATGCGAGATAGAAGAATAACCCAACAACAAAGAAACCTCGGTTACACTTAACCCTTTTTCGTACAATAAATACTTAGCATGTTCCATTCTTTGACTTTGGTAAAAATCAAAGATGGTGGTTCCAAACATTTCCTTAAACCCTTTTTTAAGGTAACATTCATTGATCGCCACTTTACGACTGAGTTCTTTAATGGTGATAGGCTCACCGATATGCTGGATCAGGATCTCTCTTGACTTTGTTATTTTTTCACGATCTGCCTCATTAGCCAAAAACTTACAATTGATCACATCAATTTCTTTTTCGCCCAACATGCAGTCAAGACTGTAAAGCAACAGCATTTGGGTTTGCGCATTGATGTAAATATTTTCAAGGCTATCGGTGTAAGTATGGTTCAGCAATCCTTCCAATACTATTCTAGTTTTACCACAGATCGGCAATATTTTGGTAAAAGAAGAAACATGTTTAAATTTCAAAACATCGTCGCTCAATATCTCATTGCCTTTACGGGTTACAAATTGAGAAATATGCGCAGGTGAAAAACGAAAACTCATCACATCCACACTCTCCACTCTTTCCACACATGACCTTGATGCACTATACTTGCACATATTGCACTCAATATCTTTCTGGCGGCAATACACGTTACCCGATACGCAGAACTTCAACTCAAGATAATTTTCTTTTGGCTTGCTTTTCTCGTAGTGATAAACCAGCATACCTGTATCTTCCATGTTCCAGTTACCGGCATTATGATACCTTTTAATAGTATACTGAACAGAGCCGGGTATCAATCTTACTTTTTCCTGAAGCATTGCAAACTGGTCCTGTAAAATTGACTGACGGTATGCTAGTGATAATATATCCGGTGGATTATGCATTAGTCTGCAAATTTACAACACAAACTGCTAATTGCCTTAACATAGATCAATCAAGACGATAATTCTACCTTAAAATAAAGGCGTTTTAAAAAAAATTCTCTGTTTGGCTGTAACGATTAACTTTGCCGGGCCTCCCCCGAACAGATCGGGGGAGACTTTTATTAAATGATTCATCCCCATACATATATTCACCCAAATGCCCGTTTAGCAACCAATGTGAAGGTTGATCCTTTCACCGTTATTCACCAAGATGTTGAGATAGGTGACGGCACATGGATAGGATCAAATGTTACCATAATGGAAGGGGCAAGGATCGGAAAGAATTGCCGGATCTTCCCGGGAGCCGTTATTGCCGCCATTCCGCAAGATTTAAAATTCCAGGGTGAGTATTCACAGGTGATCATTGGTGATAATACCACTATTCGTGAATTTGTCACTATTAACCGCGGAACTGTTGACAGGGAAAAAACGGTGATTGGCAGAAACTGCCTTATCATGGCCTATTGCCATTTTGCACATGACTGCATTGTTGGTAACAACTGCATCATGAGCAATAATACCCAGGTGGCAGGTCACGTTACGATAGGTGATTGGTCAATATTGGGTGGAATGACGGCGGTTCACCAATTTGTTCGCATTGGCCAGCATTCATTTCTTAGTGGCGGTTCATTAGTGGGTAAAGATGTACCACCTTATATTAAAGCTGCGAGAACCCCTCTTTCTTATGCAGGGGTAAACTCGATCGGTTTAAAGAGAAGAGGTTTCGGCGTAGAAAAGATCAATCACATTCTTGATATTTATCGTTGCATATATAATAAAGGACTGAACACAACACAGGCTATTGAATACCTGGACGAAGAATTTGACGCAACAGATGAAAGGGATGAGATCGTAACATTTATCCGCGAATCGAACCGTGGTATTATAAAACGCTTCACCAAAAACAGTGTGGATGAAGATATCGCTGACTGATGCGGGCAAACGCTTCAACCGCGACTGGATCTTTCGTCATCTTACCTACGAGTTTTCTGCAGGACAATCTTATGCTATCGTTGGACCAAATGGTTCAGGAAAAAGTACATTGCTGCAAGTATTAAGCGGATCAATGCAAATGAACGAAGGAGATGGAAAATGGTCTGTTGACAATAAGCAAGTAGAACCTGAAAAAGTCTACAATTATATTTCCATTTGCGCTCCATACCTGGAAGTAGTGGAAGAAATGACGCTGATCGAGTTTCTTAATTTCCATTCGGGTTTCAAACCCTTTCTTTCTTCAATTACTTCAGAAAAAATAATTTCAATTCTTGGATTGGAAAACGCAGTGAATAAACAGATCCGTAATTATTCCTCAGGAATGAAGCAACGGGTTAAACTTGCTCAGTCGATCTTTTCTGATGTACCCGCTGTTTTGCTCGATGAACCATGTACCAATCTTGATGCTGCAGGTATTCAGCTTTATCATTCCTTAATTAATGATTACTGTAAAAACCGGATGGTAGTAGTAAGTAGTAATGATGAAGTGGAGTATAGATTTTGCAAAGAACGGTTGAATATCAACGATTACAAAAATCGATAGTCCTTTGCAACTTAATCATGACTATCTGATTTCCATTTTCTAAAAGCTTACAGAGTTATTGAAAATTTTGAGAAGATTTCTTTTTGCGGAACAAATTCTTCCACCAGTTCCTTTTCATACAGGGCTGTTCAACCAATTTATAATAAATGGCACTTACCACTAAAATTACCATCACCAGCAATAAATAAGAAAGAATAAAATATATTCCCGGATTCTCAATATTTATAAGCTTTAATAATCTTCCTGTAGCTGAAATAACCTGCTCGTGTATCAGGTAAATACTGTAACACATACCGCCAATAATTGCGATGGGGGCAAATGAAAAAATCTTACTCATTCGCTTGTTTGTAAGCGCAGTATAAAACAATAATATCATCAACAGATTTTTTATAATATAGCCGCTTGTGGAGAAATATCCTATTAAGAATGGAAGTAAAATAAGGCTGGCGATTCCAATCATAAATCCTGCCCAAGATGGTCCAGGGAATTTTATTTTCTCCACAAACAGATCAGCCATAAACATTCCGCATAGAAAATAATGCAGGAATTTAAAAACATGTATACCGTACCATACATTAAACCAGTAATATGAACTTGCTATAATTAAAATAAGAAAGATACCCCATCGCAGTTCTCTCTTTTTCAAACGATATAACAATGCTAATAACGGGGCAAGTATGTAAAACTGTATTTCGATCTCAAGGGTCCAGGCAACCGGAAGAACATAGGAATGCTGTTGATACACTTCGTTATGCACATAAAAAAAAGATGCAATGAAATGAGGAAAAAGTTCAGCGAACTCATATTTCTTCACTATAAAGACAAGTGCAATAAAAAAAATAATTAGCGCCAGTAGATACGGAGGCTCCATCCTTGTCAGCCTACGGAGATAATAGTTTTTTAAATCAGCTTTCCCATTATTGTGAATATATTTTTTTGCAAAATGATGCCCCAGAACAAAGCCGCTGATGATAAAAAAGAATTGCACGCCAAACACCCCATCTAAACTAAACTGCCACCAATAACCGGTAACAAAAGTGCCATTAAAAATTTTCTGATTGATGAAATTCGGAATATGCGCTATGCATACTACCATGAATATGGCAACAAATCTCAACCCATCCACCTGTGGCAAATAAAATCCACTTGAAGTGATTCTTCTGAATTTTTCGAGAAAAGGTTTTGACATATTCGGAGATCTATCGCTGGCTTGCGATCAATAAATTCAAATCAGTATACTTAAGATCAAAACGTTGACTAAGATAGAAATTGGTCAATGCACCCTTAAAAAGATATATTCCACCGCGAAGATGTATATGATGCCAAACCAAATTTTCAAATCCACCTTCATCGCCTGCTTCCATTAATAAAGGCATCAATACATTACTGATAGCTTGAGATGCTGTACGGGCAAAGCCAGAAGGAATATTAGGAACACAATAATGAATAACTCCGTATTTTAAAAACACCGGGTGCTCATGACTGGTGATCTCAGAAGTTTCAAAACATCCGCCCCTATCTATGCTAACATCAATGACGACAGAGCCAGTTCGCATATTACTTACCATTTCTTCTGTTACAACCATTGGCGTTCTTCCTGTTTCACTTCCCAATGCACCAACAGCTACTTCACAGGTTTTTAATTGCTTTGACAACATCCGTGGTTCTATTACTGAGGTCCACAAACGATGCCCGACATTATTTTGCAATCTTTTTAAACGATATACATTATTGTCAAAAACTTTTACAGACGCACCTAAAGCCAGGGCTGCTCTTACTGCATACTCACCTACAATACCAGCGCCAATTACAATTACTTTAGTTGGAGCGATACCTGAAATACCACCGAGCAAAACTCCTTTACCATGATTTGCCGAACCCAGGTATTGAGCAGCGATCAGCATTACGGCGCTTCCTGCTATCTCACTCATGCTATGAACGATCGGGTATGTGCCGCTATCATCACGCAAATTCTCAAATGAAATTGCCGTGATCCTTTTATCCATCATCTTTTGCAGTAGCTCTGCTTTGAGAATCGAAAGATGAATAGGTGAAATGATAACCTGGTTGAGTTGTAACAAAGGAATGTCTTCATCGATTACCGGCGCACTCTTAACAAGTATCGGCGCTTTAAAAACTTCGGCACGATCATAAACGATCTTTGCACCTGCTTCGCTATAATCTTTATCACGGAAATGTGCAGCTTCACCTGCATTATGTTCGATCGTTACTTCATGTCCATTACTTACTAAAACACTCACGGCATCGGGTGTTAAAGCAATACGATTTTCCTGGAAAGCAATTTCTTTTGGAATACCGATCTGCAGCTTTGCACCTTTTGGTTTTATATCCAGCGTTTCTTCCAATGTTTCGTAGCTGAACGATGTGCTGATCTTTGGTCTTTGCTGGCTCATTAGCTGGTTGTTGGTTGCCGGAACTATTTTTTGGTACAAGCTTATTAATTCTATTCGGCTTCCGTTGTGTCACTCACTTGTACGTCCGGTAATTCTGCTCAGCAGAATTGGTACAGTTGAAGAGTGCGACGCAACCGTTGCTAAATAGTAGCAGCTTGACGGGAATCAAAAATAACTATTTATCTTGTATAGTAAGGTGGCGGGTTTCTGAATCTTCAACTTCAATAAACACATGAACTGTATTAGTTGGAAACAGGCCGGGTGCTTTTTCGGGCCATTCAACAAAACAAATATGATCACTATAAAGACAATCTTCCACTCCTGCTCTTACCGCTTCCTCCTCATCCTTCAGCCTATATAGGTCTATATGGAAGATCTTTCCGGAATGAAAGTAATATTCATTGATAATTGAAAAGGTGGGGCTGCCTACAACATCTTTCACTCCTTTTACCTCGCAAAGTGCATGGATAAAAGTGGTTTTGCCGGTACCCATGTTTGCATGAAAGGCAATCACATTTTTATCACCGATTGCCTGCCAAAACCGGGTGGCAGCATCTTTGATATCATTTAATTTATACATGAATTTCACCGGGCAAAGATATTTGTGCTTTTGCAACAGAGTGTATAAGATTATCAAATGCTTAATTGGCTGATCTTTGCTTTATTCATATTTTTGCAACAGAATTTGCAACAAGTAGAAAAGGAGTTACCATGGAAAATGTACAATGGAAAGTAGACGGAATGGATTGCAGCAGTTGTGCCCTTACCATTCATAAGTACCTGGAAAAACAGGGAATGAAAAATGTAAAGGTGAATTCAGTAAGTGGTGATGTAAGTTTTGAAATGAACGGTGGCCCGACAACACCAAAACTTATAAAAGGACTTAGTGATCTTGGTTATCATGTCGCCAATGAACAGCAAGTAACGAAAAAGAAAAAAACATTTTTTTCAACACATCTTCATCGTTTTTTCTTTTGTCTTCCATTTGCTCTTGTGTTTGTGTTGCACATGATCCCGGGTTTGCATATTCATTTCCTGGAGAATCCATGGTTGCAATTGGGATTAACAATTCCTGTTTATATAGTTGGTATGGACTTCTTTGGCAGAAGTGCATGGAAAAGTTTACGCAACGGTTTACCAAACATGAATGTGCTGGTTGCTCTCGGTTCAACTGCCGCTTTTGTTTACAGTTTATATGGAACATTAACAGGGCAGGCAGAAAATTTTATGTTCTATGAAACATCAGTTACCATCATTACGCTTGTATTCCTCGGCAATTATTTAGAAGATGCTTCTATACAATCAACACAAAGAGAGTTAAACAAATTGGTGAAGTCGCAAAAGGTGATGGCTAATATGATCGCTTTTGATGATAAACACCAGGAACAAATATTCCCAGTTGAAAATACTCAATTAAGAGTAGGTGATCTTATTTTAATAAAGAACGGCGAGCAAGTTCCAATTGACTGTAAAATTCTTTGGGGCGATGCTCATGTAAATGAAGCGATCGTTACTGGCGAAAGCAGCCCGGTTCATAAATATGCAAAAGATAAATTGATAGGTGGTAGTGTGATCTCCGATGGAACTATTAAAGCACAGGTAACTGCTGTTGGTGATGATACTGTTCTTGCCGGCATTATTAATATGGTAAAGCAAGCACAGGGAGAAAAACCCCCGGTACAGCAATTGGCTGATAAGATCAGCGCCATATTTGTTCCACTTGTTATTGGTATTGCTGTAGTTACACTTATTGTAAACTGGATCCTATTAAGTCAGTTTACCCCTGCGCTGATGCGCAGTATTGCCGTATTGGTGATCGCATGTCCCTGCGCTATGGGACTTGCTACCCCTGCGGCTATTGCCGTTGGATTAGGTCGTGCTGCGAAGAATGGAATTCTTTTTCGCAATGCTACCAGTCTTGAAATGTTTAAAAACATAACACAGGTCGTATTTGATAAAACAGGAACATTGACAACAGGAAAATTTGTGATTTCAGATTTTAGATTGCAGATTTCAGATTTAAACCAGGACGAGTTTAAAAGAATCGCTTTTTCACTGGAGAAATATTCTAATCATCCAATAGCAAAAAGTATAACTAATGAATGGAAAATAAAAGATGAAATACGCTGGAATAAAATAGAAGAGATAAAAGGAATTGGAATGAAAGCAAGTGATAAAGAAGGAAATGAATATTGGGCCGGCTCATTTAATGTGGCAAAAGAATTTACAAAGGAAGACAATCATAATATTTATATCGTAAAAAATAATCAGCTGCTTGGATGGATCGATGTAAAAGATGAGATCCGTCCGGAAGCAAAATCAGTTATTGATTATTTACACAGCAAAAACATAAAAACAATTTTACTAAGTGGTGACCGTCGTGCAAAGTGTGAAGCATTAGCGACCCAGCTTAATATTGATGAAGTAATTGCAGAACAAACTCCTGAACAAAAATTGCAAAAGATAGCCGACCTGAATGCTGCTACTCCGACTGCAATGGTTGGCGACGGCATCAATGATGCACCGGCATTAGCGAAAGCAACCATTGGTATTTCAATGAGTGAAGCTTCACAGGTTGCCGTACAAAGTGCACAAGTGGTGTTAATGAGCCAGGGATTGAAAAAACTGCCTATGGCTCTCGGGCTAGGTAAAGCCACTTATGTAACTATCAAACAAAATCTTTTCTGGGCATTTGCTTATAATATAGTTGCCATTCCTGTTGCGGCTCTTGGTTTTCTTACTCCTACATTCGGCGCATTGGTAATGGGATTGAGTGATGTAGTGCTGGCAATTAATTCTGTTAGGTTATTTGTAAAAAAAGTTGAGTAGTGTTGCCACTGGAATAAGATTTTTTTCTTTCCCTACCTTCATCGTTCAACTTTATTTGATTCTTGGCTGATATTCATAAAATATTAAAAGAATATTGGGGTTATGATTCTTTTCGACCTCTTCAGGAAGAAGTTATTGAATCAATCCAGGCCAATAAAGACACATTAGCATTAATGCCAACCGGTGGCGGTAAATCTCTTTGTTACCAAGTCCCGGCTTTAGCTAAAGAAGGATTATGTCTTGTGATTTCTCCCTTGATTGCATTAATGAAAGACCAGGTGGAGAATCTGCGCAGAAAAAACATTACTGCCTTTGCAATTTACTCCGGCATGAGTCGTGCTGAAGTGATCAATACATTAAAAGTTGCAACAAACAGTAATTGTAAATTTTTATACGTTTCACCAGAAAGACTAGAAACAAACTTGTTTAAAGAATACCTGCCAGGGATGAACATAAATCTCCTTGCAGTTGATGAAGCACATTGCATCTCGCAATGGGGTTATGATTTTCGTCCGCCTTATTTACGCATTGCAGCACTAAGAGAAGAATTAAAAGATATTCCTGTAATAGCGTTGACTGCCTCTGCAACAAAAGAAGTACAGGATGACATTTGTGAGAAGCTTCAGTTCAAAGAAAAAAATATTTTTCGGCAATCTTTTGAAAGAAAAAATTTATCGTATAGCGTTTTTAAAGTCGATTCCAAGATCAATAAAGTAATTGAAATATTAAATAAAGTTCAGGGCAGCTCTATTGTTTATTGTAAAAGCCGGAAACGAACAAAAGAGATAGCTGAATTGCTGCAACTACAAAACATTGTAGCTGATTTTTATCATGCAGGCTTACCACAGGAAGAAAGAAATAAACGACAGGAAGAATGGATAAAAAATAAAACAAGGGTTATTGTTTGCACCAACGCATTTGGAATGGGAATTGATAAACCTGATGTTCGTTCAGTAATTCATGCCGATGTTCCGGATTGCCTTGAAAATTATTACCAGGAAGCCGGACGTGCGGGAAGAGATGGCGAAAAATCTTTTGCTGTTTTACTTTATGATGATAATGATATTACCGAATTAGAAGGATTGGCTGCGATCCGTTATCCATCACTGGATGATATAAAAAATGTTTATCAATCAGTCGCAAATTATTTACAAATACCTGCAGGCACCGGCGAAGGGAATTATTTTGATTTTGATATCAATGATTTTGTAAAAAGGTTCAAGCTAAATACTCACACTGCTATTTATTCATTAAAAGCATTGGAGCAGGATAGCTGGCTTTCTTTGAATGAGCAAGTCTTTCTTCCATCAAAAATTAAATTTACAACGACGAAGCAAGCGTTGTATGATTTTGAAACATCTCATCCTCAACTGGAACCTGCCATTAAAGCCCTGCTTCGTGGTTATGAAGGAATCTTTGATTTTCCCACCTCTATCTCTGAAATAGTATTGATCCGGTTATTAAAAAAAGATGTAGAAGATATTAAAAAAGATCTCTACAAATTACACAAATATGGTATCATTCAGTATGAACCACAGAAAGATTCACCACAACTTTATTTTCCACGAAATCGTGTAAAAGTGGAAGATCTTTCTATAAACATGGATCTATATCATAAACGGAAAGAGAAATTTATAGCAAGGGTAAAAAATATAGTTCAGTATGTACAGGAGCTCGTGACCTGCCGCAGTAAAATGATCGGCAGTTATTTTGGAGATAATAAATTGCATAACTGCAAAGTGTGTGATAATTGCCTCCGTCAGAAAAAAGTTCATATCGACGAAAAAGAATTTGAAAAGATCAGTAACCGTATTCAAACTGTTTTAGGTCCACAACCATTGCCTTCAAAAGAATTAATGGACCAGCTTGGCGCTATAAAAAAAGAAAAAGCCTGGAAAGTGATCGAGTTTCTCCAGGCTGAAAATAAATTAGAAGTGGATAATGCCGGCTGGGTAAGGTTAAAATAAAGATCGGCCACGACGACTTCTGCCACCAAGACCTAATACACCTAATAAACTTCTTACAATTGTATTACCAGCAGTCCGGGTCATACTTTTTACAATAGGATCGTCGAAAATTCCTTTGTCTTCCTTTGTTGATTTTCTTTCTGCTTTCTCTTCAACCTTGCGCTGTTTTATTTGCTCATCTTCTTTAGCAGCCTCATTTAATTTTTCGTTGAGTATTTCATAAGCACTTTCACTATCAACTATCTTATTATATTTCGCAGCAATTTTTGATCTGCTTATCAATCCTTCAATTTCAGCTTCTGTTAAAATATCCATCCTGCTTTGCGGAGGTCTCAACATACAATGAACAAGTGGTGTCGGGATCCCTTTCTCATTTAACATTGTTACTAATGCTTCACCAATTCCAAGCTGTGTTATCAGGTCGTTTGTTTTATAAAACTCCGTTTCAGGATAATTTTCTGCAGTTTGTTTAATTACTTTCCTATCAGCGGCAGTAAATGCTCTCAACGCATGCTGCACTTTTAATCCTAATTGTGCAAGCACGGAGGCTGGAACATCCATTGGGTTTTGGGTACAAAAGAAAATGCCAATTCCTTTTGAACGGATAAGTTTAATGATCGTTTCAATTTGCTGTAACAAAGCGGGACTGGCTTCCTGGAAAATAAGATGAGCTTCATCAATGAACATTACCAGTTTTGGTTTATCCAGATCACCTTCTTCCGGGCAGGTTGCATACAACTCGGCAAGCAATTGCAACATGAAAGTTGAAAACAGTTTTGGCCTATCCTGCAAATCAGTAACACGAACAACCGAGATCATTCCACGACCATCATCACTAATCCGTAACAGGTCTTCTATATCAAAACTTGTTTCACCAAAAAATATATCGGCACCCTGTTGTTGAAGTTCTATCACTTTTCTTAAAATAGTTCCGGTAGAAGTGGTAGAAATTTTTCCATAGGTTTTTTCTAATTCAGCCTTCCCTTCATTGCTTACATATTGCAATACTTTAATAAAATCTTTCAGATCCAATAAAGGAAGCTTGCTATCATCACAATATTTAAAGATCATCGCGACAAAACCACCTTGTGTGTCATTTAATCCCAAAATTTTTGAAAGCAGGACTGGTCCAAATTCACTTACTGTTGCTCTTAGTCTTGCTCCTTTCTGGTTACTTAATGTAAGTAACTCGGTCGGATAAGCTGTAGGCTTGAACTCAACATTTAATTTCTGTACCCTTTCTTTTATTTTATCATTTTCAAGTCCTGCAGCCGCAATACCACTCAGATCCCCTTTGATATCCATCATCACTACCGGCACACTTGCATCACTTAGAATCTCACTTAGCACTTGTAATGTTTTTGTTTTACCTGTGCCTGTTGCTCCGGCGATCAATCCATGACGATTCATTGTTTTTAATGGAAGTAATACGGAGGCCTCGCCTAAAACTTCGCCATCCAAAACACCACAGCCGATCTTATAGGATTCACCTTTGAACGTATATCCTGCTTTAATTGCTTCCGAAAATTTTGTTTTGTCTGCCATGAAAATATTTTTTGAAAGGTAAATAAACCTACCTTACAAGCCTGTTTATTCAAATTTGAAATCCGAAATCCGAAATCCGAAATCCGAAATCCGAAATCCGAAATCCGAAATCCGAAATCCGCAATCGAAAATCTAATATCATAGATCCTCTTCTCTTTCCAACATCAGTATTGCGCTTTGCGGAACGATAAAATATTTTTCTTTCTCATACATCACTTCAGTGGCGCCACTCAATAAGAATATTGCAAGATCACCTTCCTTTGCTTGCAATGGCACATACTTTACCTGGTCATCATCCTGCTTCCATGGTTCATCATCAACAGGCATAGGAATTGCATAACCGGGACCAGTTTTTATAACATACCCTTGCTGCACTTTTTCTTTTTCCTGTACACCGGGTGGCAAATAAAGACCGCTGGCAGTTCGTTCATCTGGCCTGGTCGGTTTTATCAATACCCTGTCACCAATAACAACTAATTTCTTTAACCGATTATCCGGAGTAAGATGCATTGCCATAACATGAATTAAACAACAAAAATAATGGACTTAACGGGTTCAGCTAACTAATGCTTTTCAACTATTTAACAAAATATTGAACCCGGATTCTTTAACCCCGGATTTGCTTTATCTTTATTTGCAAATACTAATAACTCAAAACGAAAGTCATGGACGGAAAGAAACCTAAAATTTTGTTGTGCGAAGATGATCAGAACCTCGGAACAGTTCTTAAAAATTATCTTGAATTGAATGATTATGAAGTAACGCTTGAAAGAGATGGCCGTCTTGGTCTTGCTGCATTTCAACGTGAAAAATTTGATATCTGCCTGCTGGATGTAATGATGCCGAATATGGATGGCTTTACACTGGCAGAAGAAATAAGAGATGTTGATCCTGATATTCCGTTATTCTTCCTCAGCGCCAAAACAATGAAAGAAGATGTGATACAGGGGTATAAACTCGGCGCCGATGACTATATCACCAAACCTTTTGACAGTGAAGTATTGCTTTTAAAAATAAAAGCGATATTGAAACGTAACGAAGAGATCAATAAAGAAGCAGAGAATAAAGAATTTGATCTTTCCACTTATCATTTCAACCCGAAGCTTCGCCAGCTGATACATGGTGGTATTACACAAACATTGTCACCAAAGGAAAATGAGTTATTGAAAATGCTGGCCGAGCATCTCAATGATCTTTTGCCAAGAGAACAGGCATTGAAAAAGATCTGGGGCAGCGATACCTATTTTAATGGCCGCAGTATGGATGTATACATTGCAAAGCTCAGAAAATATTTAAAAGACGACCCAAAGATCGAGATCGTAAATATTCACGGAAATGGATTCAGGCTGGTAGTGCAGTAGAACCACGATTAACAAGATTTAGAAGGATTATGAGGAAACTTGTGATCCTTTTTTTATTTGAAAAAATTAATGGCGGCAAGTAGCCGCCATTAATTACAAAAGATAAACCATGTTCATTTCATCTTGCGATCACAAACTTTTTCGTCAGGTTTAAATCACCTTTGCTTATTCTTAAAAAGTACATTCCCGGCCTGATATCAGCTACCTGTATTTTAAATTGATTATTACCTTTAACAGTATTAACAGGATGCTGTTTTACCAATTGACCAATACTGTTTACTATTTGTATATTAACTAGCCCTTCTGTAGCACTATTGAAATTCAGATACACAAATTCTGATGCAGGATTGGGATAAAGTAGCTGTTTACTGAACCCTTCATTTATTTCTTTCTGTAGAATCGATTCCTTGGTTTCAGTCGGGACGGAGTTGGTAAGCTGTGCATATAAATTATAACATTTCGTAGTATGATAAGCACCATTTTTGCCGATTATTTTTATATAATAAGTAGCCCTTCTGCTTGCTGAATTATACGTTACAAATTCATTTAAAGTTCCCGTAAGAGTGGATGACCCCAACAATTTCAAAGTGTTACTATAAACGAACAAATCATAATCCACAGGTAAATCAAAAAGACTAAACAGCATTGCGGTATTGTCATGGTTGGGCACGGTTACTTTAAACCAATCAACATCTGAATTTGTCGAGATACCCGCATAAATAGGATATCCTAAATAAATATCTTTTGCTTGTTTTGAATTATTATTTGATTCGTAACTACTATTGCAATCTCGAAGGGATAAGAAAGAGGCCTGGATATAATTACCTGCTCCAGGACTACAATTAGCACGGACTTGCCAGTCGTAGTTGGTGAATGATAATAGTCCTGAAAGGTTGTATGAAAGTGAGGTTATAGCTGTAGCCGCACGAATCCATGTGGTATTCAAATAGGATTGTCTATACTCAATATCATAATTGAGCGCATTTGGAACGGTGCCCCAGCTAAGTGTTGCACTGTTTGAAGTGATATTTGTTGCAGATAATCCTGACGGATTCCCACAAGTAATTGGTGTTGTAAAAGAGGACAATCTATATGTTGTTGATGATCCTGTAGCGCAATTACTCCTTACCATCCAGTAATAGCCAGTTAGAGGGCTTAAGCCTGTAAGGGTCATGGATTTTAATGTTGTAGACGAAGGTGCATTTATCCAGATACCTG
This sequence comes from Chitinophagaceae bacterium, assembly GCA_036524255.1. Lineage (GTDB taxonomy): Bacteria > Bacteroidota > Bacteroidia > Chitinophagales > Chitinophagaceae > VBAS01. The sequence goes on along the minus strand of DATDCP010000315.1, from coordinate 10,181 downwards.
ACCCGGCGACACTGTATTCTACATTATAACTTACCGAGCTGGTTAACGCAGACCAATTTATAGTTGCTGAGTATGGGGTGATATTGGTTGTGTTAAGATCAAAAGGTGCAGCACAGCTCCCCAGGTTGCCAAGAGTAAAATAACCGAACGTATTTACACCTGTGCGTGTCACGGATCCATTAGTGGTTGTGCCAATTCCAGACCCACCATGGTTATCCCAACTGTTATTGGTATTATTAAAACGGGCAAGTGTTACATCGGACACATTATTAATGTAGGACGGAGATCCGCAGCCACTTACACCAGTCCAACCTACAGTTACATCCAGGGAATAATTGTTACTATTAGATGGCCCGGGTGTCAGGTTCCAATACTCACAATTACTTACACTGAGTAATCCGGGGGCTGTTATTATCCCGAGACCTTCTGCATCTCCCCTCGAATAGCTTGCGAAAAAGGATTCCGTTTGTCCGACAGGCGCAGAAATTGTCAGGGGAGCATAAATTCCATTGCGCCCAATTGGAAAAGTAAAGGCGTCATCTCCTTCTTTCGTCACCGGTCCCTCGACAAACGATGCTACGGAAGCACCAGAATGAGTTGCACCATCTCCAAAAGTTATTCCTCCTTTGAATTTTCCATTTATAAAATTTGCATGTCCATTAACTTTACCCCAGCCAGTTATTCCTATCCCATTAAATGTAACGTCCTGAAAAGAAACTTCAAATCCTCCAATCGAACTATTGGGGACCGTCGTATTAAATGTGAAATTGATTTTGTCATCCTGATTGATTGTTTGAAAAATTGTACGTGTGTAGTATTCTACATATTCAGACCCCATCATAGTTCCGTACCCATCTCCAAGCCACAAGCCGCCGCCTATAAAAATTGAATGGTTCTTTGCCCCATTTTGGTTGTCAATAAGTAACTCGCCATAAATACCGACACTTGTTGTAACGGTCAAAGAAGCTGCACTTTCAGCGCTAAAAATTAATTTGCCAATCGGCACATAACTGAAATTATCACAAGAACAAGCATATTCTGCAGAGACATATAAAGAAGAAACCGGGTTAGGCACAGTTGCCGTAATTATTATTTGTGTTTCATTTGCAATACTTACTGATCCGGTCCCAAGATTCTGGCCTGGATAGGTTGAAGCAGCAACCCAACTACTGCCATTAAACATTTGCCACTTTGTGGGGTCGTTCCAGTTTCCATTACCCACTGAGTAGTAGTCTCCAGTCGATTGAGCAAATCCTGTAACGCTGATTAGTATTGATGCTATCAATACTGATATGAACTTTTTCATGATTAAAGCTTTATTTTATGAAGAGGATCACTTTCGTGAATTGTAAGAACTTCAATTATCTTCTATCTTCATTTGGAATAAATGAAGAAGAAAATAAAAATGCTGCTACTAAAAAAAGCCTTAACCGATTTTATAACTTAAAGAATAAAATTCTTTACATCAGGAGGGGATATAACCGGATTTCTACTGGATCTTATATTATGGCTTGCACTGGGTACTCATCGATCATCCACTAAGGAGCGACAACTCCTGATAAAGAATATTGCACAGTAATTGAAACCAAATCATAATAAACCACTACAGAGGAACCTGTTGGATCGTATGTGCTGATCCTTACTCCAAAATTTAAGTCATTGATCATTTCAGGTGTCCACTCATAAACCTGAGTACCCAGACCTCCATTATTACCGGATCCGTTTTGAAAATAACTGACTGCTGCTTCGGCGCTGGGATAGTAAGCAGGATTCGACCACCTAACCCCATATCCTGCAGCAGTTGGGTGCACAGGATGTTTCCTGATCAAATAAGCAAAATAATCTCTAATGGAACCTTTTCCTGTTTTGAATCTCCTGGCGTTTACAGTTACACTTTCAATCGTGGCTCCTAAAGGTATATCAAAACGAAAATCATGTAATTGAAGCTGAAGAGTTCCGCGACTCGGTGAGAGTTTATTTGAATAAGCATATGAACCATCATCTGCCGATACACGTTGAGCATCCCCCGGGGGTTGGGCCCAAAGAAGAAGTACCCCTTCCCCAAAACAATTGAAAAGATTTGCCGTCCTTGTTTGAGAAAGGACAGAGCCAGGTGCAGACTGTGACATTGACTCAGAAGAAAGTTGCGATGGATCAGTTGAATTATGATCCTTCTTGCAACTCATGCATAAAATAAAAACAAACAGATATCCTATCCCGCGTATGATCGATAAACTTGAAAAGAGTTTCATAAAAGATTTTTTATTGTCTGATTGGTTTAAGATCGTTGATGGTTTGAAATAAAACATTGGATAACTATCAAATTATTTTGTTTGATAAATTTTTATTCAACTTTGATCAGCTTGCCAGTGTGCTTTTGTTTGCCATTGCTTATCGTAAAAACATAAACTCCGCCAGGTAAAAATGCATCTCCAAAAGAAGTGTTGTACACTTCTCCCTCAACTACATTAGCGGAAAATAAAGTGCGGATCTTTGTACCGGCAATATTGTATAGTTCAACAATTGCTCTTCCACTTTCTGATGCTGTAAATTGTATGTTTGCTTTTGTTGTAAAAGGATTGGGATATATGATCGGTTCCTTCAAAGGTTTTGCTTCTGCTGCAACCGATGATCTCCCTGCTTTTGTTGCAGGATGAGAATATTCTACAGTAACTTCAACCAGATCGTAACAGACCTGGACAGAACCCTTACCAACTGGCGGATAGCTTCTAATTGATACACCAAAAGTGATTGCATTAACCATGTCAGGAGTCCATTCGTAAGCCTGATCGTGAAAACCTCCTCCGTTATTCCCGCTTCCCATTTGGGAAAATAAATATTCTGTTTCCGTTGCCGGATATATTCTACCCAGGTAGGCGAGTTCTTCGTCATCCAGATAAGACCACATTACTCCATATTCGGCAGGTAAGCCAGGACTTTGTTGAAATCTTTGCATTAAAGAAAGAATATGATCGCCGACAGGCGGGCTGCCTTTTTTAAATCGTCTCACCTTTACTACAATATTTTCAATCGTAGCACCAACTGGAATGTTGAATCCGAAACCCTGTAAAGCAAGAGTTGACCTTGTATTAGAGGTAGATGGTTTAGTGGAATCTTTTATAGCCGGCATTTTGCTCGAACAAGTATAGATATTATCATCTACTGCCACATCCTGGGCATTGGCCCTGGGGTAATTCAGGTTTCCGTAAACTTGCTGGAAATTATTAAGATTATTAAGAAAGGTTGCTGTTCTTGTTTGAGTAGAGGTTTGAGCAAAGCCAAAAAAACTCGCCGACAGAGTTACTAATATGAATAAATATTTTCTCATAAACATTTTTTTAGAAGTGATACAAAACTTTAAAGGCATAGCAGTTCCTTGACCTCGATGAGGTTGGTTTTGATATATTTTAATGATATGAATACTATTTAAATTTCCAATTATTAAGGAACGGCAACAAGCAGGAGTTAACGAATGATGTGTTTGGATTAAGGAATGGATAACATTTCTCTTAAATCATACTTTTATTTTGGTTAAATCTGGATGTTTTGATTAATTTTCCATTGGCTATACTCGCATTTACCGGATTGTTCGTCATACTAATTGAGTTTGCAACGGATCACAATTTGTAAAACTTATTTTCCGATAAGTGCTGGCTTTAATTATACAGCATTAATTCATAAGCGAAATTTCCTTATCCTTTTCAGACAGCTTCTCAGCTTTTCAATTTATTTACAATACTTACTTTCCTGAGAATTTCCGTAATTCCAATTCAACTGTTTATGTCATACTTTAAGAAATTATGGCTTCTTATATTGGTATTTCTTTTTATTTTATCATTTTCCTCATTTGCACAACAAAAGATCTCAGGTACTGTAATTAACAATAGCAATAAGTTACCTCTCCCGGGAGCAACAGTACAGGTAAAGGGTACCAACCGCACTGTACAAACTATGGATGATGGAAGATTTTCTATTGATGCGTCAGTGGGTGAAACACTCGTAATTACCAGTGTTGGATTCGAAAATTATGAAGTCAGAGTTGTTTCTGTCAATAGCCAACTCAATGTAGAAATGATAACAGTGGAATCTACTTTAGATGAAGTTGTTGTTGTCGGTTATGGTACTGAAAAGAAAGTAAATCTAACCGGGGCTGTTTCTGTATTAAAAGGGGAAGAACTGGTGAATCGTCCCACGGCTACAATTTCCCAGGCAATGCAGGGGAAGATCCCCGGTGTAAGTTTCAGCACAGGCCAATATGGTTTTGAACCTGGCGCTTCATTGATACTGCAGATCCGTGGCCAGGGAACACCGTTGATCATCGTAGATGGAATTCCGACCATATCATTAAATGGTATTAATCCTAATGATGTAGAATCCATCTCAATACTGAAAGATGCCGCCTCAGCTGCGATATACGGAGCAAGGGCACCATACGGCGTAATTTTGATCACGACAAAATCCGGAGCAACTAACGGCAAATTATCCATTGAGTATTCTGGAAATTATTCAAGCATCAAACCAATAAGAAAGCCACATCATGCCGATTCATATACTACAGCTTTGGCTTTAAATGAGGCTGCGGCAAATTCCGGTATAGGTCCATTATATACCAACGCGACGATCGATCGCATATTGGCATACCAGGCAGATCCCAGTTTACCTGAAACATTACCCTCTCCTTCGAACCCGCTTTTTTGGGCTACCGGCAGTGAGAGCAATGCAAATTATGATTGGTTTGATATCTATTACGGCGATGGACATCGTTACCAGCATAATATTTCCTTAAGCGGAGGAAATAAAGGCGTTACATTTTTCTTATCAGGTGGACTTGTTGATGATGACGGTGTGCTGCAAATCGGAAAAGACAATTACAGGAGGTATAATGCCAATGGAAAGTTTGATGCTTCACTGACCAAATGGATGAAGCTTACTTTTAATACACGTTATTATAATACCAGCCGTAATACACCCACTTTAGATAACCAGGCTAATTATGAGGGGTTGTTTTTCCTGGTTCACCGAACACTTCCTTCTCAATATTTAACCTCACCCAATGGTGTTGTTTCTGTACAATCAAAAGTGCCCGGTATAAGAGATGCGGGAAATGATAATACGATCACGAATGATATTGTTCAAAGATTTGCAACTGAGATCACTCCTTTGAGCGATTGGACGATCAATGCCGATTTCACCATTCAGTTTACACATAACGAGTTTACCTCTAACAATTTTACGGTTTACGAAGACAATGTAGCTGGCGATCTCCTGCCGCTGGGGAGCACAACACCTTCTTTTGTGGCAAAATCGCAGGATCTGAATACGTACAGAACATTGAATGTGTATTCCACTTATAAATTTGACGCAGGCGCCAAACAACATTTTTCTATCATGGCTGGTTACCAGCAGGAAAATGCAAAATTCTCTCAGCTATCAGCAAGCAGAAATTCTTTAATCTCGCAGTCTGTTCCTTCTATTGCCACTGCAACAGGAACGACAAATGCGAACGATGACGTTAATCTTTATGCGACTGAAGGTATTTTTTCCAGGTTCAACTATAATCATGAGAACAGATATCTGCTGGAATTGAATGGACGTTACGATGGCACGTATAAATTTGCAGAAGGCAAGCGCTGGGGTTTTTTTCCTTCTATTTCTGCAGGATGGAATGCATCCAATGAAAACTTCTGGCATGATCTAAAACCAACCATAAATGTTTTTAAGATCAGGGGTTCCTGGGGATCACTGGGTAACCAGCTAAACGCAGCTCCCTACCAGGACCTGGCATTGTTAGGCATCTCTTCTAACTTGCAATGGACCATTAACGGACTAAGACCAAGGTTTGCCACAGCCCCGAACCTCGTAAATCCTGATGTGACATGGGAAAAATCAAATACAATAAACCTTGGGTTTGACCTGGCATTTTTAAAGAACAGGTTAAACATCACAGCAGATATTTATCAACGCAGAAGTTTCGATCAGTTGGGACCAGCACAAGCAGTGCCGGCAGTTATTGGTGTTCCCAGTTTGCCGCAATCAAACAATATGGAAACTAAAACAAAAGGCTGGGAGTTTTTACTTTCCTGGAATGATCATATCGGAAAAGATTTTAAATATTCTGTGACAGCGATATTATTCGATCATAAAACCACCATTACAAAGTATAATAATCCTACAGGAATATTAACCACTTCTTATTCGGGTCAGCAACAAGGAGAGATCTGGGGATTTGTAAGCGAGGGGTTGATTGCCACTCTTGCTGAAGCCGCTTTTATCAATACAGGATCTATTCAGCGACAAATATCAGGACAGCCATGGAAAACAGGTGACATCAGGTATAGCGATCTCAATAAAGACGGACTCATTACAATTGGAGCCAATACAGTTAGTGATCCCGGCGACAGAAAAGTGATCGGTAACACAACACCAAGATATCAATACAGTGTAACGCTGCAGGCAGAATGGAAGGGTTTCGATTTATCTATGTTCTGGCAGGGAGTTGCTAAAAGAGAATTGATGTTAAGTGATAACATGTTCTGGGGATTCGCCGATGGGACCCGGAGTTCAATTCTCCCCGCTCATCTCGATTATTACAGGGATGTTGATGGAGATAAATACAAAGGCCTTGGCAAGAACACCGAATCTTATTTTCCAAGACCGTACCTGGATCTCAGCATGAATGTAAAAAACCAGGTTCCACAAACCAGGTACTTGTTAAACGCTGCTTATGCAAGACTTAAGAATATGCAATTGGGATATCATATGCCTCGTTCGATCTTGAGAAAAACCAAACTCCAAAATATATACGTATACGTGTCGGGTGAAAATCTTGCTACCATCACTGGTATGCCAGAACATTTTGATCCGGAAACGGCCAATGTAGGAGTGTTGGGAAATGGTAAATCTTATTTTTCACAGTCTGCAATAACATTTGGTATTAACCTGGGATTTTAGATTACTAAAACCAAACTCTATATGAAAAAATATATATTCATAGTAATTGCAATAAGTTTGCTTGCCTGCAAAAAAAATCTTGACCAACTCCCACAGGACCAGGTATCCGATCCACAGTATTGGAAAACTGCACAGGCTCTTGAAACTTATATGTTGCAGTTTTATAATGCTTTTCCACATTGCAGAAACCAGGGTAGTATTGTTCCTAATTTTTTTATTGGAAGCATTGGTAGCGACGCAGTTTATGGTTCAGATCACCAGGTAATGGCCGCACCGGCACCACAGCTGAATGGCAGCAGGACAATAACCACATCTGGCGGTAACTGGAACTGGATAAATATCCGTTCAGTAAATATTTTTTTTGAAAACTATCAAAAAGTAAATGATCTCCCGGCCAACATCAATCATTTTGTAGGCGAAGCGCATTTTTTCAAGGCCTGGTTATACTTTGAAAAAGTGAGATTATTTGGAGATGTACCCTGGTACACTAAGTCCATGCAGATCGATGATACAGCATTGTATAATGCAAGAACTAAAAGAACAGAAGTAGTTGATTCGATCTTATGGCATTTAGACAGGGCTGTTGATAAATTGAATTTCCGGAAAGATGCTGTTGGTACAAATAACCGCTTAAGTAAGGAAGTCGCATTAATCTTTAAATCAAGAGTAGCCTTATTTGAAGGAAGCTGGCAAAAGTATCATGCCGGAACTCCGTTCGGAACATCAGGAGCAGATCCAAATAAATATTTCCAGGCGGCAGTTGATGCTGTAACAGAATTGCAAATCCCGAATAGATATACAATAGGCATTATAAATACTGGTAAACCGGCTTCTGATTATAATTCACTATTTAATTCTACAGACTTAAACGCCAATACTGAAGTTGCCTTATGGTGCAAATTTGATAAAAACCAAAATACATTCTCTCATAATTTTCAGATATATATTACCAGTAGGACTAACCAGGTAAGTGTAACCTATCAACTAGTACAAAACTATTTGGCAAAAACAGGTTTGCCTTATGATTACAGTTCCGTTGGCTCTAGTGTTAAGGGCTCTGCATTTTTAACAAAGATTGGAACAGACTGTGATCCAAGACTTGGCCAGGTGATCTGGACACCGGGACAAATCATGTGGGATAATTCAGCCGGCACAGTTCTTTTTTCAAAACCCTACTTAGATAAAACAGGTGTTTCCAATAACAATACAGGTTTTCAACTTAATAAAGGCGTAGATCCAAAAGATCCAACTGCTGGTGGTGCATTGGGTTTTAGTAGTACTTGTGAAACCGGATCAGTGCTCTTTCGTTATGCAGAAGCATTGCTGAATTATGCAGAAGCAAAATTGGAATTGGGCCAGGCGCCTGATTATGGCAAAAGTTTAAACTTATTGCGCAGTAGAGCAGGCATGCCCAACTTTAGTGTAATAGCTGATGCAAACAGGCTTAATTATGCAGACTGGGGTTATGCAGTAACGGATGAACTGAATGAAGTGCGGAGGGAAAGAGCTGTTGAGATGGCTTGTGAAGGTTACCGTTTCGATGACTGGCGCCGATGGAGAGCCCATAATTTATTTTTGAATAAACGGCCTTTGGGTTTCCCCTACCTGCCTTCGGAGTATGCTTCAGGTTTAGCAATTCCAACAAATGCTGCTGGTTTTGTTGATCCCTTTAAAGCGATCATACCTGCAGGATATAATTTTAACGTGGGTCGAGATTACCTGGAGAGTATTCCGATAAATGAAAGAACATTGAATCCAAACCTTACACAGAATCCAGGCTGGTGAGAAAGTAAACAGTTATTGAGTAATTAGTAGTGGACTTATAAAAATGGTTTATCTATCTTTTCACGTAAGAAATTTCTTTACCCAATTCTAAACATCTCTTTTAGCACCGGAATAAATATTAAGGAAATCTTCTTTACGTTGTTTCGATACGGCAAGTGCGTCACCGTTAGACATGATCAATTGACCGCCTTCTCCGCGAACATATTTTTGAATTTCGCGGAGATTGACCAGGTAAGATTTATGTATGCGGAAAAAGTCATATCCGTTTAACATATTTTCATATTCTTTTAAATGCCGGGAGGTTACAATTCTGTCCGCTTGCTTCAAAACAAATTTTGTATACGGTCCGCTGCTTTCACAATAAATAATATCACTGACATTTACAAACAGTAATCCTTCAAGCGTTGACAGGGCGATCTTGTGGTTATTTTGGGAACCACTTTTTAAGTTATTTACCAGCACTTCCAGGTTCTTATTCAGGTATTCACGATTTAATCGTTTCTCTGCCTTTGCAACGGCGATCCTGAGTTCATTCAAATCGATCGGCTTGAGCAAATAATCGATCGCACAAAATTTAATTGCTTTCAGCGCATAGTGATCAAAGGCTGTAGTAAAGACCAATTCAAAATTTATTTCAGGCAGCCTTTCCAGTATCTCAAATGAAGTCTCCGACTGTAATTCAATATCAAGAAAAACTAATTCCGGTCTGTGTTCAGCAATTGCTGTCAAACCCGTCTTAACTGAATCGGCGTCGCCTACAACATTTAACTGCCGGCAATGCTCACGGAGCATTTCCATTAGCATCTTGCGACTATGCTCTTCATCTTCAATTACTACGGTGCGAATCATAAGTGCTTATTTTTTAATGGTCAGATCTTCCAGTTTTTACTCTTCTTCTTTAACCGGGATAGAAATAGTGACCCTTGTCCCTGTAGGTTGTGGCGTTTCTACAGAAGACTGCTTTTTATTAAACAGATCTTCAGTTACCACTTCCATCTTATAATCAAGCAATTCAAACAATCCTGAAATACGTTCCTCAGTTACTTTTATTCCAAGCGATCTATGTCTTGAAACTTTTCCCTGCTCGATCTCCTGGGATCTTGCCCTGCCAATGCCATTATCTTCGATCTTGCAGATAAGCAGTCCATTATTTCTTTCAAGCGAGAGCCACAAATCACCTTTATCATTTTTGTTGATCAGGCCATGCAGAATTGCATTCTCTATATAGGGCTGAATAAGCAACGGAGGTATTTCGGTATTTTCCTTGTCGATCTTTTCATCAATTTCAATATGATAATCAAATTTGTTACTGAACCGGAGTTGTTCGAGCTGGATATAAAGTTCCAGCAATTCCAACTCATTGCTTATACTAACGGTATTTTCACGGGAGTTTTCAAGGATCTTCCTGATCAGTTTTGAAAATTTTGAAAGGTAACTAAGCGCTT
>DATDCP010000314.1:0-6971 GCA_036524255.1 Chitinophagaceae bacterium | reverse complement strand
ATACTATGAAAGTGACTAATACTCGGCAACGTAGTAGTATAGTAATCCTGCATACTGTTTATTAGTTTTATATTCTTAATGTAGCGAAGTGATCCCGAATTCTTCATTTGCTCATACGTGGCATGCTGTGGATTAAAATTTAATGCCCACAGGCTATTTATCCATTGTTCAATCAACGTATAATTGTTTATCGTTTCAATTCTGGCTTTAAGCAAGAGTCCAAGTGAGTCCTGGTGTCCCTTGATCATTTGGAATTTTTCAATACCCTTTCTGAAAAATGTTGTGTCTTTTTTCAAGTCTTCGTACATTAATACAGCAAATTCTTTTGCCCGGGCATTTTCTATATAATGTTCCCGCTGATTTTCTACAAGAAAGCCAAGTGTTATAGCAAGGAATAACATAAGAAACTCCCAGAAATAATGTGTCCATTTTTTTCTTGCCGTATGTGTATGTGCATGTACTTCCATAAGTATATTTATTTCAGGTGGTATTCTTTTCGTAATAGTTTCAACAATTCAGCATTCACGTCAATATATTTTTTGTAATGTACCCTGCGGGTGGCACCTAATCCTGCCCTGCCGTAAAAACTCATGAGATTTATCGCTTCTTCTTTATCAAATTTTGCAGGTGATTTAAAATGAAATGGGATCATTTCATTATTGTTTTCATAGGCGGCAGTTACAGTAAAAAGGTCCTGCGCCTGGCCCTGTGTTAATTGATCTTCAAAATTGTAATCATAATGACGAAGAATGATCGGGTTGAGGTATTGCAGTCTTATCTGGAATTCCAACTCCTGCCTGTCATTGATGTTACGAATTGCTACCGACAGCTGGCCAATTAGCTTTTGCAATTCTTCATTTTTAAAATAGCGTAGTGAGCCGGAGTTCTTTAATTGCTCCAATACCACAGTACTTGGTTCAAAAATGGATGGTGTTCTGAAATATATTCCATATAAAAAATTAAGGCTAAACGTTTTTGATACATTGTTCAGGCTGCTGTCTCTAAAATATTTTGCCAGGTAGGAAAATGCGTTTTCGGCCTTTATCCGGTTCTGAACTTTTTGAGCCGCAACAACCGAATCATTTTTTAATTCTTCATAAAAGCTTTTCGCCAATTCTTTTGCCCGATCTTTCTCAATCTTATGCTCCAGTTGGTATTCTGCCAGAAATCCGCAGAACACAGCAAGGAACAACATTAAAAATTCCCAGAAATAGTGTGTCCATTTTTTTCTTGCTGTATGAGTATGTGCATGTACTTCCATAATAATTTTTTAATGCAGATCCAATTGTTTTTTTATTAAGATTTCCATTTCCACACAAGCAACTCCTGCATCTCTGAATGCATCCAAACTTCTTCTTAATCTTTCCAGTCGCAATGTAAGGGCAGCTCCCATATCATGACGAAAAACCACTGCGTCATTTCCAGTAAGCACATCATGATGGTTAACCAGTTTTTCTATTTTAACAGGATCAGAGTGATTGCTTGTGTCAAGATTTAGCTGGCAGGTAAGATCATAGCTTTTATAAACAGCGGGAATAAATAGTTCCGTATAATATTTTTTTTCAAAATCCTGGTTGCGGTATTGCGCAAAATTGGTGATACGTTCATAGTCCATCATTTTTTTAAGGAACTCAATATTTCCTATATATCGTAACGAACCGGATGATTTCATTTGTTCATACGTTTCCTTACGCACCAAAAAATTTCTTATCCAAATCGCACCCATGCTCCTGGCGAAAGCAGCCCTGTCAATGTTAGCGCTGTCTTTTATTAACCAGTTTACCAATTCATCATGATTAGCAATAATGATGTGGTCCTGTTTTATCAGGGAATCAAGATTGCTGATATTGGTTCGTACATCCAGCAACATGCTTTGTAGAAATTTCTCCGCTCTTTCTTTTTCGATCTTGTGTTCGAGTTGATACTCGGCAAGAAAACCCGAGAATACAGCAAGGAATAGCATGATAAATTCCCATATATAATGTGTCCATTTTTTTCTTGCGGTATGAGCATGGGCATGTACTTCCATAAAAATTTATTTCAGGTGGAATTCTTTTTTCAGATATTTTATTAATTCAGCAGCCTTGTTAATTAAGTATTTAGCCTGAATTGATGTAACTCTTTTGGTACTATATATAGCGTGATAGCGGGTACAAAAACGGTTTATAGCTTTTGGATCATCACTTAGCAGTTTGAATTGGTTGTCAGGAATACTGGTTGGCATCTGCCGGGGTGATCTCATTATTTCCTGCATAATGGCAGCATCAAATAGTTCATCAAATGCCATGAAAAGATCACGACGATTCTGAAATTGCATTGGTGAAAAACCAGTTTCGATAAACTTATTATTATGATAGTATGCGCCAATTTTATTCTGTGTTTGCATGTTACGTATGAGCCGAAGCCCACCGGATCCTTTTAGTTGTTCAAAAGTTTTATTTTGAAGTAGCAGGTCTTCATCTAATAAAGGAATGGTCCTGGCCATATAATAGATTTTCTTAGCGAAGCTGTTTCTTTCTTTTCCTTTCAGCAATCTAATAAGCGTATCGATCTTTTCATTGGCGACTAAATTATTTTGTATGACCTTGTTGAAGGAAGCGGTATCTTCTTTCAAATCTTCTATCATGGAACGGATATACTCAACCTCCCGTTTATGCTCTATATAATGCTCCCGCTGGTTTTCAACAAAAAAACCAAGCAAAACTGCAAGGAACAACATAAAGAACTCCCAAAAATAATGTGTCCATTTTTTTCGGGCGGTATGTGTATGAGCATGTACTTCCATAAAATATTTATTTCAGGTGGTATTCTTTTTTTATCAGATCAATTAATTCAACCGCTTTTTTCATCGCTGGCGTTTGCTTATCAAGCATAGCATTACAGGCGGCATCATAAATACCCATAATATTAATAAGTTCCTGATCTGATCCGGGAGTGCGGTCGAAAATGACATATTTTTCATTAAAAGCCGAATCATTCCTGGTATTTATATTCTGGAATCGAAAATGCTTTATCATATACGGGACACTATATTCTGTAAAAATTTTTTCTACTCCTTCAACATCATAATTGGCCCTTGGCAACACTACTTCATAATATTTTTGCAATGCAGTGGTAAGATCATCGTTTTGAATATAGCGCAAACTGCCTGATGCTTTCATTTGACTATAGGTGGCTGTTGTGAATTCTGGATTAAATCTTTTTGTTAACGGAAAAAAATTCGACATTAGTGCGGAGTCAGTAGGTTTCACAATACCAGTCATAATTTTCATAAATTGAACATGTGCGTTCTGCCTCTCCTGTAATTTGTGAAGTCTTACTTGAAAGAACGTTGAATCTTCATGAATGTCTGACAATAATCGCCTTGCAAATTTTTTTTCACGTTGATTCTCGACATAATGCTCTCTTTGGTTCTCTGCCAAAAAACCACAGAACACAGCAAGGAATAACATAAGGAACTCCCAGAAATAATGTGTCCATTTTTTTCTTGCAGTATGTGTGTGTGCATGTACTTCCATAATAATTTATTTCAGGTGATATGTCTTTCGTAATTCCTCGATCAGCTCTAATGCTCGTTTCTCATGCACTTCGATCCCATCCATTTCAATTTCTTGTTTCCTCCGGGCAATGAGAATAATATTTTTCCATTGATTAAAGGTTGCTCTATCGGGTTCCGTTACAAAGGCAGATCCTCCTTTATACGCTTCCTTCCTCTTTACTGCATCTGTAAAGTCTGTATTGAGCATATTTATAATGAATGGTACAATTATATCGTTAAGAAAATTCAGATATGAACTTTTTTGAAAAAGCAGCCTGTTTGCATTGGACTCATAACGGGTCAGATTATTAATAAGGTCGGGTTTAAAATAACGAAGAGCCCCCGAGTTCTTCATCTGTTCATAGTTCCCCATTTGCGGGTCAAAAAAATTAAACTCAAAAAGCCCGTAGACACCTTTTGTTTGTAAAACCGTATCGTTCTGAAAAGAACGGGGCTTTTTTAATTCAGAAAGCACCATATCAGTAGATTTAAAAAAACCTTCAATAGTTTTTTTATTCAGGTGGATTTCTGAGGTATCTCCCTGCAGATCTTCAATAAGAGAACCTGCAAATTTTTTTGCCCGCTGATTTTCTATATAGTGCTCCCGTTGGTTTTCTGCAAGAAAGCCACAGAACACCGCAAGGAATAACATTAAGAACTCCCAGAAATAATGTGTCCATTTTTTTCTTGCGGTATGAGTATGTGCATGTACTTCCATAAAAATTTATTTCAGGTGATATTCTTTTTGAAGTGCCTGTATCAATTCAACCGCTTTATGTTCCAGCTCTTTATAATGGTTCATTATCGCTCTGTGAGTGCCCTTGGTGAAGTGAAAACGGGTGCAAATTTCATTTATCACAAGAGGATCAGTTGTAAGCAGCGGTGGGTCGCCTGCTGGTTCATGAATAATAAACGGATTACCGGCATCTATCATTTGTTCAAAAACAGCTGCGTCGAATAATTTATGAACCGATAAAAAAAGGTCGTGCTGATTTTGAAAACTCATATCCAGTGCCCAATTCATGGTTGCAGCATCATAATAGTAATTAGAGATCATATCCAGTGTTTGCATCTTTTTTATCAGCCGCAGGTTGCCGGAGTTTTTTAACTGGTCAAATGTTTTTGTGCTGATACCAAGGCGTGGTCCTGCTGAAGAAGGAATTTGTCTTGCCAGGTAATATATCTTACTGCTTACTGCTTCCGGTGATTTACTTTTTAAAAGGGAGACGGCCGAATCAATCCTTTTGCAGGTATTGCTACGCATCCACACCGAAACCCGAACATTTGCTGTATCTTTTTTGACGTCCTCAATAAGTGAACGTATATAAGCTTTCTCCCTGATCTGCTCAATATAATGCTCTCTTTCGTTCTCCACAACAAAACCAAGTGTTACAGCAAGGAAAAGCATAAAAAACTCCCAGAAATAATGTGTCCATTTTTTTCTTGCGGTATGAGTATGTGTATGTACTTCCATAAAAATTATTTCAGATGGTATTTTTCCTTTAACTGGCTAATTAATTCAATAGCCTGGCTTAATGCAGGCTTATAGTAAACTACCCCCATAGATAACTCCGATCTTTTCTTTCCAACCAGGGTATTGGAAAATTCTTTCATGAGGTTGGGATCATTGTTTATTAATTGTGGTTTAGTAAGCAGAAAAGCATCAACAGTTTCCTGTTTCCATTTCCATTGTTTTGCGTTATCGATTAATTCTACATTGAATATCTTATTCAACAAATCAACCGACCTGTTATGAATGGAAATGCCAAAAGGCTTATAGTCCTTGTTCCTGTCAACCAATCGGGCATACTCCGATATTTTATCCTGCAGCGCGGGATCAAAGTAACGGATGCTCCCGGAATTTTTTATTTGATCGAGTGTAGAAACATTCGATGTAAAGTCGCTCATACCGGTTGCAAAAGAAGCATAATAATATAGCTGTGCAGTATTTGACTGGTTTAAGTCTTTACTTATATTCAAGAATCTGTCATACTTATCAACCAATCTTTCCACTTGTTTTAATATATCGGACAGCTGTGTTGTATCATTTTCAAGATCGTGAGCCAATGCACGGGCATAATCCTTTGCTCTTATCTTTTCGATATAATGTTCCCGTTGGTTTTCTGCCATGAATCCACAGAACACAGCAAGGAACAACATGATAAATTCCCAGAAATAATGTGTCCATTTTTTTCGTTCGGTATGGGCATGAGCATGTACTTCCATAAAAAAATATTTGGTTGCCTAATTAAAAAAGGAAGTTTCAAAGGATGGATGATGGCCGTTTTAAAAAGGTGGTAATAATAACTGCAAAAGATAATTATTTTTCCGCCTATAGTTGTAACTTTTATTTCTATTTAAAGGCTTGCCTACTTCATTTGATATAATTGTTATTGGCGTTGGTTCTATGGGATCAGCAACCTGTTATTATTTATCAAAGAGAGGCTATAAAGTTTTAGGGCTTGAGCAATTTGATATCACTCATGAGTTTGGTTCACATGCAGGCCAGAGTCGCATCATTCGCAAGGCATATTTTGAACACCCGGATTATGTTCCTCTTTTGGAAAGAGCGTATAGGAATTGGGAAACGCTTGAATGGGAAACCGACAAGCAGGTCTATTATAAAACAGGATTATTATACGCCGGTAAACCCGATAATGAAATAATAACAGGAGTAGAACGATCGGCAGGATCATATAATATTGACCTGGACCAGATGAATATTGCGGCTGCCGCAGATCAATTTCCTCAATTTAAATTTCCGGATGATTTTGAAATTCTTTTTGAACCCGAAGCAGGATTTATAACTCCGGAAAAAGCGATACGTCTTTATGCAAGGCAAGCAAAACAAAATGGAGTAACCATCCAATCAAATGAAAAAGTAATTGAATGGAAAAGAGAAGGAACCAATATAATTGTAAGGACAGATAAGGATTTTTATCAGTGCAATAAACTTATAATTACAGCTGGTGCGTGGGCTGGTAAAATGATCCCCGGTCTTGCTGATAAAATAAAAGTAACCAGGCAATTTGTTGCATGGATCAAAACGAAAAATGATGATCTGTTTGAATTAAACAAGTTTCCCTGCTGGATGATCGGTGATGACCTGAAACATGGATGCTATTACGGCTTCCCTATATTAGATACAGAAAAGTTTGGTGAACCGGCTGGTTTAAAATTAGCGCATCACCTCCCTTCTCAAACAACCGATCCAGATAATGTGGACAGGCGACCCACAGAATTAGACATAGAAAATTTAAAGTATTGTTTGGACAAATATTTGCCCGGAGCCTTTGATTCAATTCTTCATACAAAGATCTGTTTGTACGCAAATTCCCCCGATGAAAATTTTATAATCGATAAACTCCCCGGCTATGAAGAAAATGTTTCTATCGCTTGTGGCTTTAGCGGTCATGGTTTTAAATTCGCCTCC
>DATDCP010000313.1:0-4900 GCA_036524255.1 Chitinophagaceae bacterium | reverse complement strand
CCGAAGATCGTACTATGCCAACCTGGTCTTAAGGTCATTCCGAATATCCATGAAAGCACTGAGTGAACGATGATCGCTAATGGAATAATGATAATTGCCATCAGGTTCATGGAAATTGAAATATGTTTTTTCTGACTCGGTGTACCACGATAACCAATTGCAAGAATTTTGTAAAGTTTTTGTCTCCACTTTGGCACTTTTAATTTTGCATCACGATAGATCGCAAAATCTTTTATCGTTGCCAGATAAAGAAAAATTACACTGCCTGTAAAATAAGTGGAGATGGCTAATACATCCCAGGTGATGGGCGATTGCAATCTTGGATAAAGTATTAAATGATGTAGCCTGTCCAGTCTTCCAACACAAAGAAGGATAAAAACGGGGCCGATTATTGTTGAGATCACGGTAATCATTTCGGCAATACGGATGATCGGTTTTCGCCATTCAACCTTTAGTATATGAAGTATGCCTGATATAACTGCGCCGGCATAACTGATACCAATAAAGAAAATAAAGTTGGCAATATATAAACCCCAAACCACATTATCCCGCATGCCAGTTACAATATGTCCATCGGCGATCTGTAAATACAATGCATAACCTCCCACTATGATCCAAAGAAGAAAAAATATTGTCCACGCCCAGGATTTTCTGTCAAATTTTTCTATAGTTGGACGTTGTTTATCTAATGCTTGTTGTTGAAATGAATTGAGTTGCATAAAAAATTTTCTTTTAATAGATCAGTAGATTCCATTATTTCTTTCCCTCTTCCATCACGTCTTTATATCTAGCTTTCATATCATCAGGTAAATTATCATATCCTCTTTCTACCGGGAATTGCCTGTCTTTTGGTGGTAAATAATAAACTCGTGGCTTTGTGCCCAGATCTTCCATATAGCGGTAACCACTTCTGTCTTTTATTAATTCTTTAAAACTTACTGTTTCATCGCCATTGGTAACAGTATCTTCATTTTCATCACCAAAATAAAATACTCCGTTAGGACAGGCTGTTACACAATCAGGCAATAAACCTTGTCTTACCATATCAGGACAGAAATCACATTTTTCAACGGTGCCTACTTTACCTGGAACACTTGTTTCAGGCGTAGCAACCAGGTCTCTTATGTCAACATCCTGTTTTGGTTCATCCCAATTAAATACACGGGTTGAGTAAGGGCATGCTGCCATGCAGAATTTACACCCGATACATCTTTCGTTATCTATTAATACCAATCCATCCTGGCGTTTAAATGTTGCATTAACAGGACAAACTTTTACACAAGGAGGATTATCACAATGAAAACAGGTCTTTGGAAACCAATAAGGAGCTGATTGTTCATTGTCTTTCATCAGCTTTACACTCAGCCATTCTTTTTCTATAGGTAAATGATGCATTTTTTGACAAGCACTAACGCATTTACGGGCATTTTTGCAACGGGCAAGATCGATCACCATTACAAACTTTCTTCCCGGAATTCCATTTCTTGCTTCAGCACTTGATACTATACTTGCATGGTGATGCCCCCGTAACTCTGAAGAATCGATTTCCACTATTTGTCCATCGGGTGAAAGCAGTTTTACTTTTTCACCACTGGCTGCATGCTCGTGTTTTTTTCCACCACAAGAACATGCAAGACTGCCACAGGCAGTTGCTGCTACTGTTGCTACTGCTGCGGTTTTTAAAAAGTCGCGGCGTGATCTGTCGTTTATTTCATCCTGTTTCATTGTGCAGGTTTAAATATTGGTTTAAATTTCATTTTCATTCTTGGATGGATTGTTCATCCACTGCAGTATTTCTTTATTATTTACTTTTTGTTTGTTTGCAGCATCGAAAACAGCTTTATCAACTTCCACCAGCTTTCCATCTGCGGTAAGCATTTTTACTTTTTCTTTTTTTGAATTCAGGAAACTTGTAAAGAATGATCTGCGAGATCTGTTGGTTTCGTTTTTATTGTTATCCATATTGATAAGTATTACACGATAAAGATTTGAAAAAAAAACCCGTCATTATGTTTATCTAAAACACCTACGGGTATGATAATCATCATGCAGGCTACTGACAAGTATCAGCTTTATCATTTCTTGAGAATGCTTAGTTGTCAACATGAGAAAAGTCATGTTGCATTGAGTGCCTTGTCATGAAAGTGTAAAAAGACCACAGATAACTTTGGTTTCGTGGTTTAAAAAATTAGAGTCTTTCAATTTAATTCCTCTTTCAAAACAAACTTTTATGAAAAAAGTTTCAATAATAAAAGCCGTCAGCTTGTTCCTGGGAATCTTGCTAATTACAACTTCGCTTTTTCAATGTACAAAAGTGGGAGACAATATTCAGCATCTTGATCGTTCCTATCCCAACACTCCTGATTCATCAATTTATGCATCTTTTTATGATGAAAATAAAATAGCGACTGCAGATGCAACACCAGCTACGAATGATATAATAAAATTCAGGGGAGTGCAGACAATTCTTCATGAATACTGTGGTACATCTAATTGTCACGGTGGTCCTATCAAACCAAAGTTTGATACTTATAATGACATCATGAAATATGTAGTAAGCGGTAGTCCAGAAGGAAGTAAGCTATGGGAAATGATCACAACAAATGATTTCAACAAGGCTATGCCGCCGGTAAACAGCAATCATGAATTAAACACTAAAGACAAAGCCATAATATTTAACTGGATAAGAAATGGGGCTAAAGAAAAACCAGATCTTGCTGATTTCAGACCGGCAGCGATCAGGCTTATTGCTGATGGTTGTGGTTCCGCCAACTGTCATAACCAGGCCACCGCAACAGGATCATGGGCAGAGAAAGGTACTTTAGGTACAAGATATAGTATCGTTTCTACTGATACCGCTTCTTTTTCTTTCTATGACGCAGGAACTGGAGCTTTGAGACGTTATTGCCAGATTATAAATAAAACTAAATTAAGTCAAATATGGGGTGATTATAAGGATAGTGTGAAAAGATACTATTCAGATACTATAGCTAATGCATCTTACAGGATTCTAAAAACATTCGCGGGAACTCCATGGGGTATTTCTTCAACAAGGGGTCCATTGGGCACCTATGATGATATTGTAATGGATATTATCGTTCCAAAAAATGTCAGGAGTAATTCTTCAGTTCAGTATACTAGTCCGGGTGGTGTTCAATATTACTCAAAATCAAATCACCTGAACAGCAACGACTGTTTTATCAGGAGAATTGACTCAACTCTTTTATTTCTCAATCCACAGACAGGCGCTGTTAACGCTATCAGCGGAAACATGTCTTACCAGGACGGTGGATTGAGTCCTTCCGAGATCGCACTGATCAAGGCCTGGTATTTTGCCGACCCGAATATTCCTGATGTATGGAAATATGGTAAGACAAATACCGGCATATTCAGGTATGCAAAATCCGGAAACTATATTATCAAACGCTAACCCCGATCAACTCATTCTAAAATTTCAGTATATGAAAAAAAGATTAATAATAGCAGCAATGGCATGTTCAATGAT
The DNA here is from genome assembly GCA_036524255.1 of Chitinophagaceae bacterium. Taxonomy (GTDB): domain Bacteria; phylum Bacteroidota; class Bacteroidia; order Chitinophagales; family Chitinophagaceae; genus VBAS01. The sequence goes on along the minus strand of DATDCP010000313.1, from coordinate 1,395 downwards.
GTTTTACTTATTGTCATCCTGTTATAAGAATAACGAAGATATCCAGGCAATTCCCAGGGTATCATTTCGTGCAGAAGTTGTTCCTATCGTTACTTCCGGAGCCTGCGGCTGTCATAATAACGGAACAACCACACAGGTTAGATTTTCTTATAAGGATACCATTTGGTATGATGCTATTTCTTCCAAGGCACTCTCACATTTTAAGCCATGGGTAAATGGAGGCACACACCCCGGCGGCGGAAATATTGACTTTAACCCCAATGAAAAGGCGATTGTAAAAGCCTGGGTAGAGCAGGGTGAACCTTATGATGATGGCGCCGGATGTGTTGTTCCTACAGTTGTTACTTACACAAAAGACATAGTACCGATATACAATACTACTTGTAAAGGAGGTGCCTGTCATGGTGGTATAGCAGCAAACCTGACTTATGATAAAATGGTGGAGAAACAAAGCACATTACTAGCCATGATGAATAGCGGCGGAACTACCGGTCACCCCGGAGGGCCTCTCAGTCTATCTACTTGTGTTACCAATACATTCACTGTATGGATCAACAATGGTATGCCTAAATAAATTTCCCAATGAAAACTTCTTCAATTAATTAAACTAAAACAGGAGATATGAAAAAGATATTATTGCTATTGGTTGCAGGATTGAGTTGCTGGTTAGTAACGATGGCACAGGATGATACTACCGGAGTTGAAATCAAGGAAGCACCAAAACCAAAATATGCCCGTGCCACTTTTAATGCGACCAAGATAATTAACATGCAGAATACGGAAATTGTACCTAAGAATATTCTGCAGTTTATGGTTTCGCACCACTTCAGTTATCTCTGGATCAAAGATCAAAGCACGGAAGATAACCTGGCTCAGTTTTTAGGAATTAATTCCGGTACAGCACAAACCTATTTATCATTTGATTATTCAGTTAATGACTATGCTAACCTGGGTGTTGCCCTTGCTGGTCAATCCCGGTATGAGGGTTGGGCTAAATTCAGGTTGGTGCGTCAGCAGACGGGAGTGAAAGATATTCCCGTTTCTGCAACATGGTATTCCATGGCCAATGTGGATTTTGCCCAGGATATTGGAACCGGATCAACTTGGGATCGGTGGGCCTATCTGCATCAATTGCTAATTGCCCGTAAAATGTCCGACAAAGTTTCACTACAATTCGTGCCATCCCTCATCTACATGAACAATGTTCCTTACGGAATAAATAACAGCAATTTTATTTGGTCCATGGGGGTCGCTGGAAAATGGAAGGCGCGGTCAAATATGAATATTACTGCTGAATATACCCGTCAACTAAACATGTATGAAAATATCATTGGTAAATCAGGGGAGATCGTTAATTACAGTCCGGATCTTTTATCACTCGGAATAGAGCTTAAT
>DATDCP010000312.1:0-4162 GCA_036524255.1 Chitinophagaceae bacterium | reverse complement strand
GAGGCAATAAAAGTAAATCTATCCCGTATGCAATTAAGAGGTTTAGTAGCGGTGTTTGCAATCCTGCTTATTATTTATTCTGTTTGGCTTCTCTCTTTCACCTGGTTTGTAAACAAACATGAAAGTAAAATGGCTGACCGTGCCCAGGCTTACATGAATGCAACTTATCCCGAAGCAAAAAAGTTTTCAAAGCCTGCTGATTACACTGACACACTTAAAACACTTTACAGAACTCGCCTAAACGAAATTCTTGACAGTACTAAAGAAGACAAGATCACCTGGTTTGGAAATACCTATGAGTATTCCAGGGAAAGAGAATTGAATCTTGGTCTCGATCTGCAAGGAGGTATGAGTGTAACAATGGAAGTAGAACTTACGGGCCTGCTTCGTTCAATGAGTAATAACTCAAGGGACCCACAGTTTTTAAAAGCTCTCGAAGAAGCTAACAAGCAAAAAGCAAACAGCGATGCTGATTTCATTTCTATATTTTATAATCAATTTAAAAGCATTGCAGGAGAAGGGAAAATGGCGGGCATTTTTTCTGCAGCTAGTTCTGATCAGATACCAATCAATGCAAGCGATACCAAAGTACTTGAAGTAATTCGTAAAGAGGCTGGCCAGGCTATCAATAGAACTTACCAGGTTCTCCGTAGCAGGATCGATCAGTTCGGCGTTGCTCAACCAAATATCAACCTTGACGAATCAAAGGCAATTATTACAGTAGATCTTCCGGGCGTTGATGATAAAGAAAGAGTAAGAAAATATTTACAGGCTTCTGCCAATCTGCAGTTTTGGGAAGTATATAATATCGGTGAGTTGCAAAATGAGTTAACGGCAGCGGAAAAAGCATTTAGTGATCTGATGGGAGGAACAACTGATACTTCATTAAATGCACTGAAAGCAAAAGATACAACCGGCAAAAAAGATACTACTGTCAAGACAGTAGATACTACCGGAAAGAATCAGAACCTCTCTGATATTCTAAGCGGTCAAACACAAACAACACCTACAGGCACAGCAACTGCTGCGCCAACATCTGGTGATAAAAGAAAAACACTTGGAGAATATATACAGTTCATATCTCCATCACAGGATCCAACAACGGGAAAAGTTTCTTACCCGGCGGCTATTGGACAGGTTAAAATAAAAGATACCGGTACTGTTAGAAGATACTTAAACATAGTGGCGAATTTCCCTGCCGATGCAAAAATTCATTATGGAATAGTAGAAACAAATCCGACAACAGAAAGGAAAAATGATTATGTAGGTTTATATGTTATTAAAACTTATGGACTGGATAAGGCTCCTATCGAAGGTGATGTGGTAACTGAAGCAAGACAGGATTTTGAACCGCTTACTGGTAACCCTATTGTAACCATGAGCATGAATCAGAAAGGTGCAAGTGACTGGGCAACACTTACAGATAAGAGTGCTAAGAATAGAATTCCTATTGCTATTGTTCTTGACAATACAGTTTATTCCGCTCCGGTAGCAGAACAAAAAATTGAAGGTGGCGACTCAAGGATCACCGGTAGTTTCACTACACAGGAAGCACAAGACCTTGCCAGTATATTAAAGGTTGGTAAGCTTCCGGCGCCAGCTAAGATCGTACAGGAACAAGTAGTAGGGCCAACCCTGGGAGCTGAAGCTATTCGTGGTGGCAGCATGGCATTCATCATTGCCTTTGTTGTTATCTTTTTATTAATGTTGATCTACTATAACAGCAGTGGGTGGATCACTAATATTGCTTTAATGTTGAACCTGCTCTTTACTGTGGGAATATTAACTGGGCTTGGCGCTACTTTGACTGCTCCGGGTATTGCAGGCTTAATATTAACGATCGGTCTTGCTGTTGATACCAACGTAATTGCCAAAGAACGTATCAAAGAAGAATTGACCAAGGGAAAGGGTTATCTCGTTGCTGTTAACGAAGGTTTCAGACGTTCCTTACCTCCTATCATAGATGGTCACGTAACTGTTCTTCTTACAGCTATCATACTTTTTTATTTTGGATTAGGTCCCGTTAAAGGTTTTGCAACCACACAGATACTTGGTATCCTGCTATCATTGTTCTCAGGTCTTCTTGTTAGCCGCTGGATAAGTGATGTTTTCTATAAGAGAAAAGTACATTTTAAGTATTTCACTACCTTATCCCGTAGCATTTTCCAGAAGGCACATTTCAATTTCATAGCCTTCAGAAAGAAAGCAATAATGATCTCGTTGGTAATATTGACACTGGGTATTCTTTCTTTCTTTAATGGTTTTGATCAGGGTGTTGAGTTTAGTGGAGGACGCAGCTACCAGGTAAGATTTGAAAAAGGAGTATCACAGGAAGAAGTAACAAATAGCCTGGAAAAAGCTTTGGGTGAAGCTCCCATTATCAAAACAGTTGGTGATTCAAGAACATTAGATATTACAACGGCGTATTTAATTGATGATACTCGTCCGCAAGGAGTAGTTGATTCTGCAGTTGAGGTTAAATTGATGGAAGGATTAGCTCCTTATTTACCGGCTAATTATTCATTCAACCAATTTGATAATGCAGAAAATGGTATTGGAAAGATAGGTTCTAAAAAAGTATTGCCTACTATTTCTGATGACTTAAAGAAAGGCGCAGTAACGGCAACCATCATTGCTATTCTTGCGATCTTTTTATACATCTTTATTCGTTTCCGCGATTGGAGATATTCAGTTGGTACGATCATCGCATTGTTGCATGACGTATTGGTTACACTGATCGTGTTTTCTTTTGCAAGAAAGATAGTTCCATTCCCACTTGAGATCGACCAGCACTTTATTGCAGCAATATTAACTGTTATCGGTTTCTCAATGAATGAAGCGGTGATCATCTTCGACAGGATCCGTGAGAATCGCAAACTACATCCGAATCTTACATTACCAGATACAATTAACAGATCTATCAATGAAACATTGAGCCGTACGATCATGACCTCATTAACAGTATTCCTGACTATCCTTATTTTATTCATAGCAGGTGGTGAAGTAACAAGAGGTTTTGCATTCGCAATGCTTGTGGGTGTTATTACTGGTGTTTATTCGTCAATGTTTGTAGCAGCTCCAATGTTGCTCAATCTTGGCACTAAGAAAAAAGAAGAAGAAGCAAAAGTGCAAGTTGCGGATAATAAAAAAACCGTAAAGACGGAACCTAAACTCTCATAATTTCTTTTAAGAAATAAACAAACCCCCGGAATCCGGGGGTTTTATTTTATTATACCTGAAGAAAGGATTGATATTAATTTTTACACAGCAAAACTAGTTCCGCAACCGCATGTTGTACTTGCATTGGGATTTCTGAAAGTAAAGCCACGATTGTTCAATCCATCCTGCCAATCGATCTCCATGCCGTATACATACATTTCATGTGCTGCATTCATAATGCAACTGATGCCTTCAATTTCAAATACTTTATCTTTTTCTGTGGGATGATCGAATCCGAGAATATAACTCATACCTGAACAGCCGCCACCCTTTACTCCTACTCTGAGTTTTTGAGTTGCATCAAAGTTTTCCTGTTCCATCAGTTTTTTTATTTGCCTGATAGCCCCTTCTGTCATCGTCACTGGCTTGCTCTCTGTTACTACCATTTTTAAATTTTATTTATATGCAAAAATAAAAAACAAAACCGAGTGTCATTTTCTAATTCCGAAAAGAAAGGCTTTTGACTGTATTTTTGCTAAGTTTAAACAAATATTATGGATACCCAAACACTAACCCTGATCCTTTCCACTTTCGCTGTTCTACTTTCCATGCTGACTTTTTACTTGTTGTACTCAAAACAGGATAGAAAAAAGAATCCTGATCCTGCTTTTACTACGAGGCCATTACAATTACAGGCCTATGAACGACTCGTCATTCTTACGGAACGAGTTGCTTTACCCAATATTGTAAGCCGTGCCAACCAACCCGGGCTTACAGCAAGAGAAATGCAACTGCTTATGCTGGAAAGCATCAAACAGGAATTTGAATACAATAGTTCACAACAGATATATGTAAGTCCCCTCGTATGGCAGGCCGTAAATAATTTAAAAGAGCAAAATATGCTTATCATAAATCAAATTGCACAAACATTACCTGCTGATGCGAAAGGCTATGATCTTGGAAAGAGAATAATGGAGCTGATCATTGCACAAGATAAAAAAGC
>DATDCP010000311.1:0-12776 GCA_036524255.1 Chitinophagaceae bacterium | reverse complement strand
CCATCATTCTTCAATTTTGCAGGCAATATTTGTGACCTGATATTAACATCATCCAGGTAAAAATTATTTTCCATATTACCGCTGAAGCGGAACACAACCTGGAACAAAGGCTCTGTTATACCAAGCTGTTTACCAAGATTCACTGAATCTCTTCTCCATTGCGAAGCCAAAGGAGTAAAGTTTGACATTGAAATCTGGAAGTTAGGATCGTTTACTGTTTGCAGTTCTTCACCATATTTTTTGTAAACAGTAGTAAAGGTGTTACCACAATCTTTAGAAAGTAATACAGTTAGCGTATCCAATCTTGAACCAGTTGTGCCGGGTAATGTTTTTGTAATGTGAGCAAGGTTGAATGTAAGGAAAATGGAATCTATACCCGAATAGCTATAGTGAGGCATTGCAAGGTCATCATAGCGATCAACTGTCGTATTTGCGAAATCGTTGAAGTATGCAGAACCAGTAGTTCTGTTACCAACCGAGCCATTGCGTTGCCATGTGATGTCTGCGTTTGGATTTATGATAGACCAGTTTGTTGGCGGGAATGTGCCGCTTGAAAATTCTTCAATGACTGTTCCCGGTAACGCAATCACCTGGTTTACGATATATGGCTTCACTAAACCATCATTGGTTGGATCTTGATCAGTAACATTGTTTGGTAGTGTTGTAAATACGTTGATCGAGTGATTGCCCACAGCACCCAAATTAGTGGTAGCCAATGTTACAGTTGCCGTCTGATTTCTTGCAAGGTTACCAGTCCAGTTAAATGTTGTAACCGGGCCTGTTCCATCAACCTGATAATTAATTCTTACTGATGTAAGATTTATTTTTCCATAATTTTTAATAACAACAACCGGAGCATCAGAACTTGTACATATTCTATTTGCAGGTTTATTTACTGCAATAACACCAGCATCGTTATTGAAGAATGTTTTTTTATCAATGTTGATATCATCAAGATGCATATTATTTCCAAACTGGTTAATAGCCCTGAACTGAACCATAATATTTCCAGCCGGAATATAACTACTAAGGTCAAATGATTTTTTAGTCCATTCATTAACATTTGTTGGGTAATACCCACCGGCACCGAAGGTTGGTGGAGCGCCGTCGGGAGCTACAAATGCTGTATCATTTCTTACATTATAAATTACCTCGAATGTTTGACCACAATTTGTTGATATCATCAGCTGGAAGTTATCAAATGGGAAGCCAGGGAACCCTCTGTAAGCACCCCAGAAACTAACCCACAATGAATCGGCAGTACCAATAACAAATGGCGGAGTTCTTAGATCATCTGTTGCTCCGACAGTTGAATAATCAAAATGATTAACAAAAGCTTTTGCCGTACCACTATGCGCCACACCAATAGTAGTTCTTTGCCATGTAATACCAGCGTCAGGATTATTTCTTATCCATCCTGCAGGCGGGAAAGTTGCGCCTTCAAATCCTTCAACCAAAGGCAAAGCAATTCCCGCACCCTGGGTTCCTGTTATACTCATACAATCATCACCAGGGTCTGTATCAGCAACTGTATTTGGAAGAGATGTGCAGACTTGTATACTGTTTGCCCCTAATAAAAGTGGAACTGCATTTAAAGGAATAGAAACGGAAGCATACGATGCGAGGTTACCTGTCCAATTAAATGTTTGTATAGTAGCAGCATTTCTTATTACTGTTATTGTTACTGAAGTAAGTGGGTTTGAGCCAACATTTTTTAATGTAACGGTTAAAGGAATTGTTGGGTCGCAAGTAACAAAACCTGCAGATGGTGTATTAATGGCAGATATACTTGCATTATTCAACAGTAAAACCGGGGGCACGCAACCATTCGAAGTAGTCAAACCTACACGATCAGGAAAACTAACGATTGCGCTATTCATCCTTGTTGCCTGGTTTTGGGTAAAAAGAGTCATACAAACATCATCTGTATAATCCATATGATTTTGCCACATTACACCCGGTGCAGACGGTGAACAAACATTTAATACTGGTGCCGGTGGACAGCCAAAAGTTGGGCCACTTGTAGGTGGCGTATCAGCGCAATTATCACTTAAGGTACAAGTTGGATTTCCTGTATTATTTGGACCCCAGGTATGGTCAAGATTAAAGTAATGGCCAAGCTCATGAACAGCAGTTTTGCCACCATTGTACTCAGGATAGAGATACGATGCTCCTGAGCCAAATGCCCGGTAATCGTTAACAAATCCATTTCTTGAATCGCCTGGAGCAAACGCCCCTGGATTGAATGAGTAACCAAGTAAGTCTCCACTCAGCTGTACTACCCAGATATTAAGATACTTCGTGGGATCCCATGCAGGTATTTGAGTACTTGGGTGTACAGTAGTAGAAAAAGAATTATTGTTTATAACTCTATCGATTCCATTTGTAGGCTGATTTGTAGGAGTGCGTTGGGCTAAACAAAATCGAATTTCACTTCTTCCATAAGTTGTTCTGAAGGGAGTATAGGTTCTCAGACTATCACTTGCTGAGGCGTCTCCATATGTCCAATTCAGCGTATCGAGTTGACGGAGAACTGTTACATCTGTTACCAGATTAGGATCAGGAAGGCCGATGTGTACAACAACTGGTACGGTGATTATTGCATTTATTCTGTTTTGCCGGTTATTAACTATTTGACTGATCTTTTCATTAAACATTTTTTGCTGCGCATCAAACCTTTCTTTGGCTATAGGATCTTGAGAAAATAAATTCTGCATTACTTCATAGGTAGCGCAGGTACGAGAAGTAGGCCCATTGGTATTAGTAGGAGTTTTCTGTTGAGCATTTGTATTCAAAAAACCAAAAAGTAAAATAGCAGGAAAAACCAGGGAAATAAATTTTTTCAAAGCGGGTATTGTTTTTAGTTATGAATAGGTCTTAAGCTCTCAGATCGTAGCTACAAGTTTACAGAATAATGGCCAAAAAAGGAAAAATTGTTTTGATCTATACCTGCAAATAATCAAGCTGTTAAACTAAAATGATGAACGGAATTAAATGTTCGTTCAACGGATATTTTAATGCTATTAAAAATCGGGCAAATTGAAATAGTAAATCCTGAATAATTGCAAGTTTTTCAGAACAAATACTGAAATGGTTATCTTCCGTAAATTTTATTATTAAATCAGAAAGGAATGAATCTTAAAACTCGGTTAACGCTAATGAGCTTTTTCCAATTTTTTGTTTGGGGAGCCTGGCTATTGACGATCGGAACTTACTGTTTGAATGCAAAAGGATGGAGTTTTCCTGAATTCGGAGCGATATTCTCAACATTGGCATTATCATCATTGTTTATGCCAGCCCTTACCGGCATCATCGCAGACAAATGGATAAATGCTGAAAGGCTCTATGGAGTATTGCATATTCTTTATGGACTGGTATTGTTTTATGTACCTAAAGTTGATGACCCTGACACATTGTATTATGTAATTTTTGGAGCAATGATCTGTTACATGCCCACTATTTCATTGTCAAATTCTATTGCATATACAATACTTAAGAGAGAGAAGTTCGATGTTATAAAAGTCTTTCCACCGATCCGTGTTTTTGGAACTATTGGATTTATTGCAGCAATGTGGACCACCAATCTTTCTGGCAGTAAGGATAATTCAAACCAGTTTTTAATTGCTGCAGTAGCAGCTATTGCTTTGGGAATTTATTCATTTACTCTACCGAGATGTCCACCGCCAAGATCAATATCAAAAGATGCAGGTATTATTGAACAATTAGGACTAAAAGCTTTTACATTATTTAAAAGTTACAAAATGGCGCTGTTCTTTATTTTTTCCATGATGCTTGGCGCGGCTCTTCAATTAACAAATATGTATGGTGATTCATTTCTTGGCGGTTTTGAAAGAGTAGCTGAATACAAAGATTCTTTTGTAGTAAAATATTCTCTGATCATATTATCGATCTCACAGATGTCAGAAACATTATTTATTCTAACTATTCCTTTTTTCCTGAAAAGATTTGGTATTAAAAAAGTAATGTTGTTTTCAATGCTTGCATGGGTTCTTCGCTTTGGATTGTTTGCTTATGGCGACCCATCGTTGGCAGGTACTACTTTGATCATTTTATCTTGCATCGTTTATGGAATGGCATTCGACTTCTTTAATATCTCGGGTTCATTATTTGTAGAGACAACAACTGATTCCAGTATTCGATCAAGTGCACAAGGGTTGTTTATGATGATGACGAATGGTGTCGGCGCCTGGCTTGGTAGTATTATTAGCGGTTGGGTTATTGGCAAATATTTTATACTGCCTGACGGTAATAGTGATTGGCATGGCATATGGCTAACCTTTGCAGCGTATTCTCTTGTCGTTGCAATATTGTTTACAATCTTTTTTAAACACAAGCATGATCCAAATAAATTTGCTGCAATTCATCATTAAAATCTCATCATCTTTTTCATAATAAAAAACCCCGTTTCGATTTGAAACGGGGTAATTTTTTTATCAGCTTTCAGTTAGATATGTGATTCGATCTTTTTTACAAAGTTTCCTTTTGGCTGTGCACCTACTAATTTATCAACTACCTGTCCGTTTTTAAAAAACAGGATCGCAGGAATAGAAGTGATGCCATAGTTCATGCTTACGCTTGGATTAACGTCTACATTTACTTTACCCACATTTATTTTACCATCATATTCTTTTGCAAGGGATTCAATTACTGGTCCGATTGCACGACATGGTCCACACCATTCAGCCCAAAAATCAACTACTGTTAATTTATCTGCGCTTAAAACTTCATTCTGGAAGTTGCCATCTGTAAATTCTTTTGCCATAGTATTATTTCGTTTTATAATTATTAGAAGGAGGACAAAAATACGACCAAAATCTTTACTGCGAAATTATGACAAGATATTGTGACTAACTTGTCATAAAAGCGGACGTAATAGGGTTTGTATCATGTAAAATAGTCTGTCATTAAGTGATTTTTAACAGTGTAGCTTTTTTAGGCATAAAGCTCAATTGCTCGTCACTTGTACATCCAGTTCGGGATTGCTTTCTAGAAAATCAACCATTTCTTCGTTCATTTCAAAGCCACTATCCATTGTCACTAAGCTGATCTTCAGGTTCTCTTTTGATTCAATAAGATTTAATTTTAAAGTAGATCTGCCAGGGAATTTTTTCACATTCTCCTCAAAAAAGCTGATGAGGTTTGTAGAAATATTTTTTGGATGAACATCAATGATCAATTGTTTGGTAAGACTTCGCTTAATGGTTTCCACCATTGTAATGCCATTTATCTTGAATTCATATTCCGGTGTATTAAATCGCTGTTTAAAAAAACCTGTGATAAATAGGGAAGATCCTTGTTGTAAAAAAGGAGTGAATTTCACATAATCATCTCCCCAAAGCACTAACTCAGTTTTACCAGAATAATCTTCAATAGTAAATGAGCCGTATTTATTTCCCTTCCTCGAGATCTTATGATCAGCATTTGTCACAAGGCCAACCAGTCTGAACATTCTGTTTGAATTTGGTTGAAGACCGACTGCTTCCTTGAATTCATTAAATTCTGCAACTGAAGTAACGCCATAATGTTTCAATTCAAACTTGTAATGATCGAGCGGGTGACCACTCAAAAACATTCCAGTAACTTCTTTTTCATGATCAAGCTGAACGATCAATGGCCACGGATCACATTGAGGAAGAGTAGGAGTTTTTATTTCCACTGCTAATGGCAGATCACCAAACAATGTATTTGTTGATGACATATTATTCTGCTGGTATACCTGTCCGAAACGAATAATTTTTTCGAGACCTGTTGTTTGATCTTCGGGTATTGTATGAAAAAATTGTGCACGATGATGTTCAGGAAAGCATTCAAAGGCGCCGGCATATGCCAGGCTTTCCAATGTTCTTCTATTTACGGCACGTTGATTTACTCTTTTTATAAAATCAAAAATGTTTTTAAATATTCCGTTCTTTTCTCTTTCATCAATAATATTTTCTATCGCCGCTTCTCCACAGCCTTTTAATCCGCCTAATCCAAATCGTATTTCACCTTTTTGATTTACTGCAAATCCTTTTTTTGATTCATTAATATCAGGCCCAAGAACTTTAATGCCCATTCGTTTACACTCTTCCATGAAGAAGGTGATCTTTTCAATTGCTCCAGCATGATTTAAAACCCCCGCCATGTATTCAGCAGGGTAGTGGCTCTTTAAATACGCAGTTTGATACGCTACATATGCATAGCAGGTTGAATGCGATTTGTTAAAAGCGTATTGAGCAAATGCTTCCCAGTCTGTCCAGATCTTTTGCAAAGTGTATTCGCCATATCCTTTCTTCTTTGCATTGTCAATGAACTGGCTTTTCATTTTATCCAATACTGACTTTTGTTTTTTACCCATTGCTTTTCGCAATACATCGGCATCGCCTTTACTAAAGTCAGCCAGTTTTTGTGCAAGCAACATCACCTGTTCCTGGTAAACTGTAATTCCATGAGTCTCTTTCAATATCTCTTCCATTTCAGGAAGATCATAAGCGATAGCTTCACGTCCGTGTTTGCGTTCAATAAAGTTTGGAATGTAGGCAAGTGGACCTGGGCGATACAATGCATTCATTGCGATCAGGTCATCAAGCCTGTCTGGTTTTAATTCACGCAAATATTTTTGCATGCCCGGACTTTCAAACTGGAATGTGCCAATCGTGTCGCCGTGCTGGTATAGTTTAAAAGTTTTATCATCATCAAGAGGAAGTTTATCGATATCGATCTCCACTCCATGATTTTGTTTTATGAGTTCAAGTGCATCTTTAATAATAGTAAGCGTCTTTAATCCAAGAAAATCCATCTTGATAACACCAGCATCTTCAATTATATTTCCTTCGATCTGTGTTACCCAGAGATCAGAATCTTTTGCAGTAGCAACTGGAATTAATTCAGTAAGATCTTTGGGTGCAATGATAATACCTGCTGCATGAATACCTGTGTTGCGTACAGAGCCTTCCAAAATTTCCGCCTGGTGTAATACTTCACTCTGTATCCCTTTGCTATTATATATCTCCCTGAGTTTTTTTATCACTTCAATATCATCAGGCCCCACGCCATCTTTTTCCATTAAGGATTTTTCACCATCCTTTGCTGTAAGCGGTGCATGTAATACTCTTCTTAATTCAATACCCGGTCTGTCAGGAACCATTTTCGCCAATACATTTGCATCTGGTAGTGGTAGATCCATAACTCTGGCTACATCTTTAATACTCATCTTCGCCGCCATCGTACCATACGTAATGATCTGTGCAACCTGGTTCTTCCCATATTTTTTTATAACATAATCAATAACTTTTTGCCTGCCCACATCATCAAAGTCGGTATCTATGTCCGGCATTGATTTACGGTCGGGGTTTAAAAATCGCTCAAAAAGTAAATTGTATTTTATAGGATCAATATTAGTAATTCCAATGCAATAGGCCACTACACTTCCGGCAGCAGAACCGCGACCTGGCCCAATCAATACATCCATTTCTCTTCCGGCCCTGATAAAATCGCTTACGATAAGAAAGTAGCCGGCAAATCCCATTGTTTTGATCGTAAATAATTCGAACTCGATCCTTTCCTTTATTTCATCAGTAAGATCTGAGTAACGATTCTTTGCTCCTTCGTAAGTAATGTGTTTTAAATATTCCCATTGATTTAATGAGTCAGGACTTACTTCTCCCTTATCAAGCTTTTCAGCTTTTTTATGCGTTTTAAATTTATCGGGTATTGGAAAAGCTGGAAGTAAAATATCTTTCTTAAGGTTAAGAATAGAAACCTTATCAACTATTTCATTCGTATTATCGATCGCTTGAGGAAGATCAGAGAAATTCTTTGACATCTCCTCGGTCTTCTTGAAATAAAACTGGTCATTGGGAAAAGCAAAGCGTTTGTCTTTAACCATGATGTCATCATCAGAGAATTCCCTTAATGCGGGAGTTGCTAATTTTTCGCCGGTATTGATACAAAGCAAAATATCGTGTGCTGTAAAATCCGTTTGATCTACATAATGAGAATCATTGCTTGCAATGATCTTCACATTGTATTTCTGTGCAAATTTTACCAGCACTTCATTTACCTTATCCTGTTCTTTCATTCCGTGACGCTGCAGTTCTACATAATAATCTTCCCCAAAAATATCCAACCACCATTTGAATTCTTTTTCGGCATCTGCTTCTGACTTTCTTAAAATTGCTTGCGGAACTAATGCTCCAAGGCAACAGGTAGTGGCAATTAAGCCTTCGTGATATTTTAAAATTAATTCTTTATCAATACGCGGATACTTACTGTACATCCCTTCAATAAAACCAAGCGATGTAAGCTTTACAAGATTTTTATAACCGATTTCATTTTTGGCGAGCAATATCTGGTGATGTCGGGGATCTTTATCTTCTTTTGAAAAAGTTTTCCGGAGGCGATCTGTAGTGATATAAAATTCGCAACCAACAATTGGTTTTACTTTCAGGCTCCCATCTTCATTTTTATGTTTATAGGCTTCTGCCACAAATTCAAAGACACCAAACATGTTTCCGTGATCCGAAATTGCCAGGGCAGGCATATTATCATCAATTGCTTTTTTATAAAGCTTTTGAATGGATGCCGCACCATCTAATAAAGAAAATTGTGTATGTACGTGTAAGTGTGAAAATTTCATTCTTCTTGTTCCTTAAGTTTAATGATCTGTATCAACCAAAGCCGCTTGTTATCAATAGTTGTATGCAAATAAAAGCTAATGGCAATTTTTCAATGCAAATTTCGTTTAAATAATATTCACAAGCTCGGAAAAGATTTTTATTTTTGGTAACTGGTTATGGCAGGATGTTAGCGTATAGGCCTTCTCAATTTATTTTTGAATCCAATTCATGCTAAAACAAGCAACTCTTTACTCAGTAATGATTGTGTTACTGGCAAGCTGTGCCAGCTTGAAGACGGCTTTTACCGGCAACAAAACCACTGCATCTGCAAATAATTCCACTGCTGTTAAAAAAGAAACAAAATTTTTGGATCAGATCGACGTGCCTGTTGAATCCTCAAGGGGGGTAAAAGAAAAAGAACAAGAGAAAACCCTTGCAAAAAAGGAAACATCAACAACCCGCAACAGCACACATAGAGAAAGCGATGCAGAAAATTTATCCGCTTTGCAAGTGAAATATGCTGTTCGGCTTAACACCCCAGCCGAAGAAGTAAAGAACACAAAGATGTTTGAGTTCATTGATGATTGGTATGGCACACCCTATCATTTGGGAGGTACTACAAAAAAAGGAGTTGATTGCTCGGCATTTTCCCAATTTCTTTTTGCTTCGGTTTATGGCCTTAGTATTCCAAGAACTGCAAGAGAACAATATAATTTAACGAATCGCATTTCAAGAACACAATTAAATGAAGGAGACCTTATCTTCTTCAATACCCGTGGGGGTATTTCTCATGTTGGTGTTTATCTTCAGAACAACAAATTTGTTCATGCATCTACAAGCGGTGGCGTAATGATCAGCGATATTTTTGATGAATATTGGGCTAAAAAATTTGTTGGGGTGGGTAGATTGAAAGAACGTGAGTCAGTAGTAAGCACCAGGTAATATTCTATTTCGTTATTCTCTTTTTTAAATTCTCCAATACAATTTTCAGATCGGGTGTGAGATTAAGCCAATAAGTTCCGGCAAAAAATAATCCAATAAAAAGCAAGCTTCTTGTTGCCAGCCATATAATTCCAGTTTTATCATTTAAAAGAAAGTAGCAAATGCCGTAGCAGGCAAATGCTAATAAAAGTGCAAGCAATGATTTTATAGTAAATGGCTGCATATTGAATTTACGCAACAAATATAGATAGCGGATAAGATTATAGATCGAGAATGAGATCAGGTTAGCAATCGCAGGGCCGATCAATCCAAGCTTCATTGTCAGCATCCAGTTTAATGGAAGCATTATTGCCAGTAATACCACACCCGTAATAAAATCAAATCTCCAAAAAGTGGAGGTGGCAATGATTTGTCCGCTGACACCAGTTCCCATATCAACTATCCGCATCAATCCCATAAAAAGAAATACATCAAGCGCCACTTTATATTCCGCTTGTAGATTAAAAGAATCGATCGCATCATTATAGTTTAACCAGACAAGACAAAACATGGCAGCAGAAAAAATAAGTTGGTTGATAGATGAACGCTGGTAAATACGGTTGATCTTTTTATAATCCTTATCCTTCCATGCTTGTGAGAGATGTGCAACTGAGGCAGCAATAATACTTCTTTGTGGTGCTTGTATAAGACTTGTAAGGTATTGAGCAAAGGTGAATAGCCCTACCATGCCGGCCCCATCGGGGAATACGCCAGCAATAATAATTGTGTCGGCAACGGTTGCAAGATTGTATATAAGTGTGCCACTCCATACAAATCCGCAAAGCATGAGGATCTTTTTGAATAGTCTCCTGGTTACTTTGCTTACCGAAAAAATAAGATTGATCTTCCCGGTGCTGTATAAATAAATAAAAAGAGCAATAGCAAGAAAAAGATAGAGAAACGAATATATTTTTATAAACAGATCAAATTCTTTTATTACGCTAATGCTTACAAGTACAAAAAGAATCGTCACAAAAACACGAAACTGTACTTCTTTAAAATAATTTGAAAGAATGGATTTGTGGTTTTGCCAGGCAAATCCTTCAAGTATTGAAAAAAGAGTTAGTCCAAGTCCAAATGGAAAAAGCCAGTAGTAGTATTGTACAATTTGTGGCGAGTTATCAAATGCTTTTCCCACAATGTTCTTCATAAATAACCCTGCGATCGTTAAAAGAGCAAACCCAATAATACTTACAAGCAACGCCCATGCTGCCTGGTCATTTTTATTCCTGGGTAAATGATCCTTATAGTAAGGGTAAAATTTATTGATATAGGCCGGCATACCAAGAGAAGCAATTGACATCATTATAGCCCCAATAGCCATGAATACCCCTGTAAGTCCATATTCTTCTTTTGTAAACGGACCGCCTTCTCTTGTGAACAAATAAGTATTCAATGCACCGAAAGCAAAACCCACGTAGATCAGTATTGAGGAAATAATACTTTGCCTTCGGATAATACTCATGCGATAAAGATAGTGAATGGCGTGAATGGTGAATCGTCAATTGTGAATGTTTAATTGACCTTTTTCACTGTAATATAAAAATTGCGATCGGTCTTTAATCCATCTTTTAATATATCTGCTGTTACTGCTACAGGTTTCCATTCTGTAGTTGCTTTTAACCAATCGTCTTTAGTGCCGCTAAGTTTAACAGGCATATTAAATCCTTCTACACAATTTACCCAACGATAATACATATTATCGCCGGTAAATTTATATTCAAGTTCAGGGATCTTCGTAGTACGTAAATATTGATCAAAGATCTTTGAAAGGGCTTTCCCTGATTGCTCTGACATATAATTTTCGATTTGCTGCGTAGTTACCACCGAGTGATAAAATTTGGAATTCAATCCTCTTAATATGGCTCTGAACTTTTCGTCATCATTTATTACCTGCCGGATGGTGTGTAGCATGTTGCCGCCTTTATAATACATATCGCCACTACCTTCTTTATTTACCCCATATGGGCCAATGATCGGTCTATCATTCTCGATCAATCTTCTTGTACCGATACAATAATCACTGCCCGCTTCTCTGCCATAATAATATTCAGTAAATAAAGTTTCAGAATAATTGGTAAAACTTTCATGCACCCACATATCAGCTATGTCGATCGTTGTTATATTATTTGCAAACCATTCATGACCGCTTTCATGCACAATAATGAAATCCCATTTTAATCCCCAGCCGGCAGCAGACCCCGAAAGATCTTTTCCGCGGTATCCATTCTTAAAACCATTACCATAAGCAATCGCACTTTGGTGTTCCATTCCAAGGTGAGGAGCTTCTATTAATTTGAAACCGTCTTCATAAAAAGGATAGGGGCCGAACCAATATTCAAATGCTTTAAGCATCATCGGTACTTGTTTGAACTGTTCTTTTGCTTTTTCTAAATTATAGTCAAGTACCCAATAGTCACAGTCTAGTTTTCCCTTTTCACCTTTGTAAGTTTCTTTCCAGTTTACATATTTGCCGATATAGGGGATGATGTTATAATTATTGATTGGATTTTTTACCTCCCATTTCCAAACAGTAGTTCCATTCTTTGATATTTTTTCTTTTAAACGGCCATTTGCAACGGCCACCAGTGAATCGGGAACATTCATTGTAAGACTTGACCCAAGATCAGGCTCATCACCCTGGTAATCTTTACAAGGAAACCAAACACTAGCGCCTAATCCCTGACAAGCTACACTCATCCACGGTCTTCCTTTTACATCTTTTGTAAATATCCAACCGCCATCCCACGGAGGTCGTTTTGCTTCGATTGGTTTTCCATGAAATAAAATCTGTATTGTTTGATATTGTTTTTTGGTTAGCCCTTTTCCTCCCTCAGCCTTGTCGATGTACATGGTTGGTTCAATATCTAATAAGGTTAGTTGCCAAACGTTGGGTGGATCCTTTTTGATTTCTACTTCCATGCCATCAAACATTACTTTGTCGATGACCATTGGCTCTTGCAGATCAATCTGCATTACTTTTTTTCCTGTTGCTTTTGTTTTGAAATCAATAGTGACTTCTCCTCTAATCTCTTTTTTAATATAATCTGGGTTAACTGTAATATTATATCTCAATACATCCCACCAATCTCTTCCAGGCCCATTGCTGCCCCGAAGTGTATCCTGGTGTGTGAATTGGGCACTGACTGAATAAATACTTAGTAATGAGAAATTAAA
>DATDCP010000310.1:0-3828 GCA_036524255.1 Chitinophagaceae bacterium | reverse complement strand
TTCTTGATGAAAGGGCTTTTAAAATTTGATCATTGTGTACCCTTGAAGCTGCAAGGTAGTGATCGTCGTAAGGCCCGCGCTGGCAACCTTAGTTCCGGCCACTAATTTCTTAGTATCAATATTTCTCTTCTGCATGGTTTGTCCGCAAACATAAAATTCCACACCAGCCTCCATCAACTCTTTTAATAGCTTCGAATTGGGATTATCACATTTAAATTTTTCTTTGTAAAGTTCATTATCAAAAACGGCATACGTAGCCATTTTGCGCAAGACTACCGCCATTTGAATATTTTCTTTGGGTACACCCTCGGCTGCATGAAGATTAACTAATGTTGCCAAGGCCTCAATGTATTCATTTAGTGAATCTGGTTTGGAAGCATTTTCCGTAAGTTCAACGAGAATTTTATATTTTATTGATGGATCTGGTTTGTGATCAACATTCGGAAGTTGAAAAACTGTTCCATAAGATTTTATTACCGGGTTTACTTTTGTTTGTGCATTTACAAAACAAAGGTTGGAAGCAGATAATAGCAGCAGGCTTAACTTTTTCATAGCTTAACTTTTTTGAAAAGAAAATTATGAATTAGTATAAACAATGTCCTGCCGTTTATAATAATTCCGGTGCAATATTATATGACCGGTATTTATTGTGTAAGCTTTATCAATCCCACATCTGTTAATTGCCCATCCGTTACAAGAATGCCGTCTCTTTCAGCATTTTTATAAGGAAGCACAGCTTCCACTACCAATTTCCAACTTCCCGGTTTTACATCCATTATAAAACTACCCGGCGGAGGAATAATTGAAACAGTATCCTTGCCACTTACAGCCCATATCCTTCTGGCTCCTTCAGGGGGATCAATCGTTCCTTGTATCCCTGAGCGGTCTTTAGTAGCGAAACTTGAGATCAAAACAACAGATATTATAATTCCAATTAAATTTTTCATGATGGATTTTTTATAAATGAACAATGATCAAACCACACAATCTTCTAATCAAAGGCATAAAAACAACTACCATGCCATTGGATGCCTAAAATGAGAGGGTATTTGTATGGATTTGGCAATTTTACGGCCTGGAGTTTGTTCCTTTTTTATTAAACATTTTATATGGATCCGAAGCAGCGGTTAGCTTTAATGGATAAGATCATTCGTGAGCTGGATGATCTCAAAAATTCTCAAACCTCAGTATTAAAAAAGATCGCACAAATAGAAGCCGATAATATTAATCTCGATGTTGGCATACTCAGCGATGGCTTGCCTGATCTGCATGAGGAAGTAGATCATGGGTTGCAAAAGGTTTCTGAGTTGCATGAACAGTTCACAGAATTCAGAAACAAATATGAAATGGATAATCAAAAATTTCTTTCCGAAACTCCATAATATTTGAAGTTCTCTTCAGATAATTCTTAATGTATGGTAAAGTGGTGGGGATTGTCGGAAACACCCCATAAAACAGTCGCATTTCCACCCTTGCAAACAATTTTTTTCATCTCATCTTTATATCAGCAATTAATTATTGGTAAAAAGATTTTCAATGAAAAGGATATCAGCAACAGCAGTTATAAAAAGAGCAGTAATTCTTACTACTATTTTTACTTGTTTGATAGCAACTGTTTTGGGACAAGCAAAAACAGGTTATGCACCTGTAAATGGTATAAAAATGTATTATGAAATTTATGGAGCTGGCAAGCCCATAGTTTTATTGCATGGAGCATTTAATACGATCAATATGGCTTTTGCACAATTAATTCCTGAATTATCTAAAACCCGCCAGGTGATCGCTGTAGAATTACAAGGTCATGGAAGGACTCAGGATATTGATCGGCCATTTTCATTTGAAAGTATGGCGGATGATGTAGCTGCATTATTAAAATTTCTTAAAACAGACAGCGCCGATATTTTTGGGTATAGTATGGGCGGAGGCGTTGCACAACAAATAGCAATTCGTCATCCGGAAGTTGTTCGAAGGTTAATCATCACTTCATCGGTATATAAATATGAGGGGTGGACTCCCGAAACAAGAGCTATACTTCCTATGCTTACTCCTGAGATGTTTGAACCTACTCCAATAAAACAAGAGTACGATAAGCTGGCGCCGGATCCAAAGCATTGGAAAGAATTTATAACTAAGATGAAAAAATTTGTAACGACGTCGTATGATTTTGGTGCCGATAAGATCAAAGCAATAAGATCACCAACATTAATTATTATTGGAGACGGAGATGGCGTTTTACCCGAGCATGCAGTTGACATGTATCGCCTTCGTGGGGGAAATTACATGGTTGATTTTGGCCCGATACATGCTGCGCAATTAGCGATATTGCCTGGTACATCACATATAAGTGTAATGATGCAAACACAATGGGTGCTTTCGATGATAGTTCCTTTTTTGGATGCATCGTTGCAACAGTCAAAGCTTTAATTATATTTATAAACCTAAAATTAAAGTATATGGAAAAGATCAATTTCTCCATCGATATCAACGCACCCAAAGAAAAAGTATGGAATGTATTGTGGAATGATGAGTCGTATAGAAAATGGACAAGCCCATTCGCAGAGGGATCTTATGCAAAAACCGATAATTGGAAAGAGGGTAGTAAAGTGTTATTTCTTGGGCCAGGTGGTGACGGAGGAATGGTTAGCAAGGTCGCTACAAATAAAAAAAATGAATTCATGTCGTTTGAACATCTTGGTGTGGTAAAAGATGGGATAGAAGATACTGAAAGCGACAGTGCAAAAGGTTGGGCAGGAGCCAGGGAAAATTATAGGTTAACGGATAATAATGGTAAAACAAAATTGGCCGTTGATATGGATAGCACTGATGAGTTCAAAGATTACTTTTTGAAAACGTGGCCAGTGGCCTTAGAAAAAGTAAAAGAGCTTTCAGAAAAAAATTAAGCGTTTAAAAACTCTGACATGCAAAAGATAACCGCCTTTCTCTGGTTCGATGGAAAAGCAGAAGAAGCAATTAAACTCTATACTTCTGTTTTTAAAAATTCAAAGATCATAAAAATTAATTATTGGGGTAAAGGCAGCCCCTTTCCCGAAAATCAGGTTATGACCGGTGAATTTGAATTGGATGGACAAATGTTCTATGCATTTGATGCAGGCCCGCAATTTAAGTTCACCGAGGCGATATCTTTTTATGTTAATTGCGAAACCCAGGAAGAGATCGATCATTTTTGGAATAAACTCACAGCAGCTGGCGGACAGGAAAGTATGTGTGGCTGGTTAAAGGATAAATTTGGGGTATCTTGGCAGATCGTTCCTCCAATATTGCCACAAATGCTGACTGATAAAGACAAAGCAAAAGCCGGAAGAGCAATGCAGGCAATGATGGGAATGAAGAAGATAATCATCGCTGATCTGGAAAAGGCATATAACGACAAATAAATATGGCGAAAGAGATCAAAGCAAAAAAAGCAAAAACAGAAAAGCCCGTCCAAAACAAGAAGGGCTTTTCTGTTTTAAAGAAAGGGTTAACTGCAAAGGATTTTATTGCTCAGTTAAAAGCTCATCAATCAGATGCTGAATTAAAAAAGATCCAGCGATATTTCAAATCAGGGGAAGGGGATTATGGTCACGGTGATAAATTTATGGGTGTAAAAATGGGAACCCTGTTTGCATTAGCAAAAGAATTTGGTGAGATGCCGATCGATGAAATTGAAAAATTGCTTGAAAGCCCGATACATGAAGTAAGGGCCGGTGGGGTAAGCATCATGGACAAGGCCTCACGAAATAAAAAGATATCCAAAGAAAGATTAAAAGATTTTTTTGATCTGTATATGCGGCGTCATGATCGTATCAATAATTGGGATCTTTGTGA
>DATDCP010000309.1:0-4111 GCA_036524255.1 Chitinophagaceae bacterium | reverse complement strand
TGGACTATAAAACCATGAATGCTTGCTATAGTGATGATATAATTTTCAGCGACCCTGTTTTCCTGACATTAAAAGCGGATGAAGTTAAATCCATGTGGGAGATGCTTTGTAAAAACGCAAAAGATTTTTCATTGACATATTCAGATATTGAATTGATCGATGAAGAATATGCCACTTGTAAATGGGTTGCTAAATATACTTTTTCAAAAACAGGAAATAAAGTGATCAATAATATAAAAGCCTTTATGCGGATAAAAGAGGGAAAGATCATTGAGCATAGCGATGCATTCAGATTAAGTACATGGATCGGACAGGCTCTTGGACGGAAAGGAGTGTGGTTTGGATGGACTGGATTTATGAAAAGAGCAGTTCAGAATAATGCAAGAAAGAGTCTTCTTGTTTTTATGGAAAGAAAGAGATCTGGAAGTATATAAAGTTTGTTGGTATATAAAGTAAAAAAGGTATATAAAGAACAAAGGGAACTTTATATACCTTATATACTCAATATACTTTTCTAACTTTCTCCTTAATCCGCCAGCACTCCAAACTTCCCTGCATTCACATCATTCACTGCCTGTTCAATTTCTTCCCATGTATTCATTACAAATGGTCCGTAAGCAACAATTGGTTCATTGATGGGCTCACCAGAAAGAATTAATATGATCGAATCTTCAGTTGTTTCAATAGAAAGATCATCGCCATCATTTTTTAAAAGAACAAAATGATCTGCATGTGCATTGATGCCATTCACTTTTACATTTCCTTCTATTACCAGTAAGCCTGTATTATATTCTTTTGGAAAACTTAGATCTAGCTTCGCATCTTTTTTCAATCTTGCATTATAAGCCTGAATCGGAGTGAATGTAGTAGCTGGACCTTTCACACCGTTATATTCGCCAGCAATCACTTCAACATAACCTTTTTCACCAGGCAAATTATACCTGCCCATTTTATTGTTGGTGATCTCCTGGTATTTCGGTTTTGTTTTTTTATCCTTTGCAGGAAGATTCACCCACAACTGCACCATTTGAAATGGTCCACCTTTCTTGCTGAACTCTTCTTCATGATATTCTTTATGCAAAAGCCCTGAACCTGCCGTCATCCATTGTACATCGCCTTCGCCAATAATGCCGCTGTTACCAGCACTATCATGATGCGCCACTTTCCCGTGATAGGCTATTGTCACTGTTTCAAATCCGGCATGCGGATGTACACCAACACCACGTGGCTCATCCTTCGGACTGAAGTCAATTTTAGAACCATAGTCAAGCATAAAGAAAGGACTCATTCTAGTTTTCCCGATCTGCTTTGTACCGGGAAAAAAATTGTGCACCCTGAAACCATCACCAACCATATGTGGTGGTGGCGGTGCTATTACTGCTTCAATTGATCTTTGATTACTCATAATATTTTAATTATAAAGTGGAATTTCCATTAATAATAATTCTGAATCACTGTCGGCATTAATTTTCAGGTCATCTGTTTCAGAAATTGCCAATCCATCTCTCTTCTCCAGTTTTTCTCCATTGATAGAAACCGAACCTTCGATCACAAATGCATACACACCGTTCTTATTATTCTTTAATTTGTAATCTGCACTGAAATCTTTATCCAACTTTCCCAAACTAAACCATGCATCCTGGTGTATTTGAACACCACCATCATTTGTACCGATCGGTGAAACAACAGTCAATAGTTTATTATGCTTCTCTGCATCAGAAAAACTTTTCTGATCATACCGTGGTTCTACATTTTTTTTGTTTGGAAAAACCCATATCTGGAAGAACTTAACGGGCTTATCGTGATTTTTATTCTTTTCCCCATGTTGAATACCAGTGCCAGCACTCATCACCTGCACATCGCCCTGGCGTATCACTTGTAAATTTCCCATATTGTCTTTATGTTCAAGATCACCACTTGTGGGAATAGAAATGATCTCCATGTTATCATGCGGGTGTGCACCGAAGCCCATACCGCCGGCCACTGTATCATCGTTTAATACTCTTAATGCACCGAAATGAACTCTTTGAGGGTCGTGGTAACCTGCGAAACTAAAAGTGTGATAACTATCGAGCCAGCCATGATTCGCATGACCTCTCGTATTTGCTTTATGAAGAATTGTTTTCATAAACCCCAAACCCCTAAAGGGGCTTTTAAGAAAGTTAATAAATGTTGATTAATTATTCTGTTGTTGAAGTGTGCGACGCAAGGGCAATTGAATAGGATTACAAATGCTGGCTTCATAACATCTCAACAAATTTTAAAGAGCTTTTCAATTGAATACAAGTTGTTCCCCGCTAAGTCACCCCTTTAGGGGGACAGGGGGTATACTGCTGTTTTTTCCTTCACTACTTTTTCTGCTAACCACAAAAGCTCGGAAATAAAATTGTGTACACTTTTTTCAAAATTACTATCAAGCAAATTTCCTTGTTCGTCAAATTTTTTATCAACTGCGGGTACGATCAACATATAAGGCGATACGATACCAAACAAAGATGGTATTAACAGAAGCAGTTGTTGTGATGCCCTTATACCACCAAAGCCACCCGGAGATGCTGTTACGATCCCAAAAGGTTTATGATGCTGCTTTGGAAAATGATCAAGCAAGTTCTTCATCGCCGGCGAATAACTTCCATTGTATTCCGGTGTAGCGAGTATAAAAGCATCTGCTTCAAAAATTCTTTTTGCAAGTGGTTTAAATTCATCAGGCGTTCTGTCAACTGATACAAAAACGGATTGCACTGGTGGCAAATTCCAGTCTTTCATATCTATGATCCCTGTTTCATGCTCTGTATTGCTATCCAGCCATTTTTTTAGATGTAAAGCCACTCTTCTTGTTACACTATTCACTCTCGGACTTCCTGATATTATCTCTATTTTCATAATGAATGTATTTTGTCAAAATCTATTCCCATTTATTTTAAATCAATTCCTTGGCAAAGTTCAGGCTTTATGGCAGAGTTTGAATTGATGTATGTTAATTGAAACATCGTTTTGTCAGTTTTTACTGGTGAATCCATTAATTTCGGCGTACCTAATATCTAAACAATGATCAACCGGAGAAAGTTTATTCATACTTCAGCTTTTACTTCTTTCGCGGCTTTATTGGCGAATAAGGTACAAGCTATGTCAAGTCAGGAAATAATTACAGGAAAACCAGTTGTTATTTCCACATGGGATGCAGGGATCGCAGCTAATAAAGCTGCCTGGGAGGTATTGAGTAAAAAAGGGAAAGCAATAGATGCAGTTGAAAAAGGTGTAATGGTTACTGAGGATTCTCAAAATTGCTGTGTTGGTCTTGGCGCTAATCCTGACCGTGATGGTTTTGTTACACTTGACGCCAGCATTATGGATGATAAATTCAATTGTGGTAGTGTTGCTTTTTTGGAAAGAATAAAACATCCGATCTCTGTTGCAAGAAGAGTGATGGAGAAAACACCGCATGTAATGCTTGTAGGAGCCGGTGCACAGCAATTTGCAGTGGCAGAAGGATTTCCTTTGGAAGAACAAAAGCTTTCAGAGAATGCAAAGAAGGCATACGAAAACTGGTTGAAAAGATCAGAATACAAACCACCCGCAATTAATATAGAAAAAAAACAAGGGCATGGACCATTTGCGCCAACAAAGTTAGATAGCGGAGAATGGAATCACGATACGATTGGCATGGTAGCAATGGATTCGTTCGGAAATTTAAGCGGTAGCTGTACAACCAGTGGTGCAGGATTTAAAATGCGTGGAAGAGTAGGAGACTCGCCAATTATTGGTGCAGGATTATTTGTAGATAATGAAGCGGGAGCATGTACAGCAACAGGACAGGGTGAAGATGTGATCCGAGTTGCTGGTTCACATTCGGTTGTCGAATTAATGAGACAAGGGTTATCTCCGGAAGCAGCTTGTAGGAAAATTGTTGAACGCATTGTAAAGATCAAAGGTGATAAAGTAAAAGAAATTCAAGTTGCGTTTCTTGCCGTAAATAAAAAAGGACAGGTTGGAAGTTTTGCCATTCACCCTGGATTTGAATATGCGATCAGGACAAATGAAATGGAGAAACTTGTAAAATCTAAAAGCTGGTTTAACCCGACAAAAAAATAAATGAAGTATTTAATTGAGA
>DATDCP010000308.1:0-13588 GCA_036524255.1 Chitinophagaceae bacterium | reverse complement strand
CTTTTCATTCTATTGCGGGCCTCAATATCGAAGAATAATTGTTTTGCCATTTTATTTAGTTTGTAAGTTTTTTAAATATGAACCAAGCTGTGAGCTTTTAGCGGTTAGCCGTTAGCGAGTCTTGCTAAAAGCTAGTGGCTAATAGCTAATCGCTGTTTACACTATTGCGAGGATATCGCTTTCTCTCATGATCAGCAGATCATCGCTGTCAATTTGAATTTCTGTGCCAGCGTATTTACCATAAAGAACCGTGTCGCCAGCTTTTACTGACATTGGTTCATCTTTCTTACCAGGACCAGCAGCGATAACAACACCACGTTGTGGTTTTTCTTTTGCTGTGTCTGGGATAATAATGCCGCCGGCAGTTTTCTCCTCAGCCGGAGCCGGTTTCACAATTACCCTGTCATGAAGCGGGGTAACACTTAACTTTTTAGCCATAGTTGTATTGATTTTTGAATTTTTGAAAAGATTGCCCATTGATTTTGGGGGACGGCGAAGGTACAGGAAATACTGTGCCGCGTGTCCCGAAACGGTAAAAATTTCAGGTTTAACGGACAAACCGTGTATTAAAACTTTTATATAGGTAAAAAATTCAGCTCCCGGTGTCAAATTTTCATTTTAGGATATATGGGTGACTTTCAGGCGCGGACATTTTTGAAACCTTTTCCTTCTAAAGGTGTCCTGATGATTTGTATCAGGAATCACTGTGACTGAACTCACTCAACCCTCATCATTCTGAAGGTAATTTGCTAAACAGGAATATCTATTAAAATCTAAAGCAATATTTATGACCATCGAATTCTTCACACCGCAAGGCAAAGTACCTGAACATATAATCTTCTTTATAAAAGAAAAGCTGATGGAGTTTTACCATAGAGACAATGAGATCTATGGTGCTGAAGTAGTTTTAAGAAATCAGCAAGTAAACCCTGGTAATGACAATATCTGTGAAATCACCCTAAGTATTTATGGGGAGGTACTAATGGTTCATAGAACTTCTGATAATTACCTGCAAGCTGCCAGAGATGTATTGGAAGAACTGTCGCTGAAGGTGGATGAGTTTTTACTGAGACAAAAAGAACCGCCTGATCAAATTACAAGCACAGTAAGAGTTTAAGTTTTATTCGAAGAATTTCCTATTCATCAATTTGTTTGGTTAGAAAAATAGCCCTGGGCAATAAACAACTATCAACTTTTTTAAGGCATTTTCTTTTTTGCAACCATTGAATTAATTTTCTGACTCAGCTTGCCAAATATTCTTTCAGCTGTGTCTTCAACCGTTCTGCCTGCTAACATGCCTAATTTATGGGTCAAAAACCCAGATCCGAAATTCAATGCTCCATTTAATAAAGCACTCCCAGTCCTGAATTTAAAACTTGTAACAGATGGCTCTTGAACAACAAAACTGTTTGAAGAAAGATCATTTCTTAACTCTTTCCATGAACGATCCATTTGTCTCTCAAGCTCAAGTTGCTTTACCCGAAGTCTTAAGTTTTCCTGTTCGAGATCTTTTATGTTTCTAATCTTTTTCATTTTCTTCTTTATCAAACATTGCTTTGATCAGCGCATTCATGATAGGTTTTCTTATGAACCAATCTTTAAATATCCAAAGAATGAGCCCGACAATAAGCACTATTCCTCCGACTACCACGAAGCCAAGCCAGAAACTTTCCAGCCATTGGCCAAGCGCTATTGCACCAGCAATAGATATCAATACAAGGAAAAGAAAAAAGAACAAGGCTAACATAACCACGGCTATCATTATTGCTGCCACTTTCGAAGTCTTTGCAGCAAATGAAAGCTTTAATTGTGCCAGCCTTGTATTCACATACTCTTTTACCTGATCGACAAAAGATTCTGCGTTATTAAAGTCCTGATCCATAGATTTTGAAAATTTAATTTGTCGATCATGCCATTTCTTCTTCCATGACATCATTCATTTTACTAAACTCTTCCTGCAATTTTTCTTTCCCCAATTTGATCTTATGATTAAAATTATCGGCGAATTTTTTGCCGCCTTCAGCTAGTTTATGCCTGGTTACAGTACCCTTATCAGGAGCAAATAGAACGCCCAGTATTCCACCAATCGCAAGGCCGGTTCCCAATGCAATCAGGATTTTTGAAGTATTTTTCATAACCGAAATTTTAAAGCATGAATAATTTATTTACCTATCGCTTCAAATTTACCTTTCTTATCTGTATCTATTCATGAGTTAGTTCATAAAAGTCCTTGATAATTGTCACAGCTATAGATATCAATATCCGATTTATCAACGAAACTACCTTAAGCAAGCTAACGGGTGCCTATACACTAAATGCAGAGAAAATATGCTTCACCTCAGAAATATAATGTCCGCCAAATAAAACCGCATGGACAAGCAATGGATAAAGTTGTGTGAGCGGTAATCGCTTCTCCCATCCTATTTCTAAAGGATATGTTTCATTATATGCTTCATAAAACTGCCTATCAAATCCACCAAAGAGTTTTGTCATTCCAATATCCATTTCCCGATGGCCACAATAAACTACCGGATCAAATATCGCTGCATACCCGGAGGAAGTGATCATATAATTACCTGCCCAAAGATCACCGTGTAAAAAAGAAGGAGGCTCAATGGGTAAAATAGCTTTAAAATTATTACTGAAAAGATCTGCATCACGAATATCTGTTGCAGAAAAATTACCCGCATCAAATAACTTTTTTACCAAAGGCTTTATCCTGCATTCCGTATAAAAAGAATGCCATTCATCATGCGGATCATTTTTTTGATTTAAGCTTCCTATATAATTGTCTTCATTTAATCCAAAATATTCCTGTGGTTGTTTATGCATCATTGCTAATCCGGTTCCGAAATTTTCCCACATATCTTTTTTTGGTGAACCTTTTTCTATCCACTCCAATAACAGGTATTGCTGATCATTGCAATTGCCCTGCTTAATGACTTGCGGAATCTTAAGTGTACAAAGTTGACGAAGCTTATCAAGGCCATTTGCTTCCCTTGTAAACATTAGAGGATACCTATTCTTATCATTTACTTTTAAAAAATATCTCTCTTTCGAAGTAAATAAGCAGTAGGATGAGTTGATATCGCCACCGTGCACCCGTTCATGGCGCTGAACATTTAAACCACATTCCTTAAAAATATTTTGCAGGATATCCAAAACAGAAATTTTATAACAAGTATAAAATAAAAAAACGGGCCCATGTTAAGAAGCCCGTTTTCAAATAATGTCAATTTCTTAACTAAGATGCTTGGAAAGGATCTTAGCAAGATCAAACATAGAAACCTGGTCTTTACCAAAGAGAGGTCTTAATTTCTCATCAGCATTGATCATGCGTCTGTTTGCTTTGTCCTGGAGATTATTCTTCTTAATATAATCCCAGATCTTTTTAACGGCTTCTGTGCGGGGAACTGCACTAGCACCGATCGCTCCAGATAAAGTTGAACTTGGAGTCAATGCTTTCATAAAAGCAGCATTTGGCTTACGGGCAACTTTTTTCTTAATTGCTTTCTTAACAACAGCTTTTTTAACTGCTTTTTTAACAATAGCTTTTTTAATTGCTTTTTTCACAACAGCTTTCTTAACTGCTTTTTTAACTGCAGCTCTTTTAACTGCTTTTTTAATTGCTTTTTTCTTTGTTGCCATGATTTTTTGGATTTAAAAATTTCTAATGGGATTAGTCATTACTGTACCAAATATATAGTTTTTTACATTCCACCAAATTGATTATAACTTTTTTCTATTCACATTTTCCCTCTGAGAAATCGTAAAAGTTGCCTTTTTCTCCAATGAAGGATAAAATGGTGAGCAGGTTTTCACCAAATGATGATGAATGATCAAATTGAATTTACTCCTCTCAAATGAGCTATAATTACACAAGAATAACCAAATGAATTTTACTGAGCCACCGAATCACCATTCCTATAAAACCCTTACCCAGAGAACACTTTAAAGGAGTTCTTATAAAATAAAGATGACTGAAATTTTAAATTTCCCAATGAAAAAAGCACCCCTGTTAATGTGATCTCAAATGATTTCCCAATGGCGAAAAGTCTATAGATATCCTTTCTCATTGGGGAAATTCATCAACGGCTCCGGGCCAATTTAAATGTCAATAAAAAAATATTTTTTTCCGGCTAAATGATGCCTTTAGATACCTGCATAGTCATAATTCTTATTTTTACAGCCCATGTCACTTCAGGTCGCATCCCTTAATTCAGGCAGTAATGCTAATTGTTATTATATCGGTAACAGGAACGAAGCAGTATTGATCGATGCAGGTCTCTCCTGTCGTGAGACTGAGAAACGAATGAAAAGATTGGGGCTTGATATTAGTTCTGTAAAAGCAGTTTTCATTTCGCATGAACATGCTGATCATATTGCCGGCCTGCGGGTATTATCAAAAAAGTATAAGTTGCCGGTTTATATTACGCAAAACACTTTGCGAAACTGTAATCTTGAAATTGAAAAAAGTCTCACATTTTCTTTTATACATAATGAGCCGGTATCAATAGGGGATCTGTCAATTATCCCTTTTATTAAAAGTCATGACGCCAACGATCCGCATAGCTTTATTGTTTCAAATAATAAGGTTCATATTGGCGTGATCACAGACATTGGATATGCATGCAAACATGTGATACAACATTTTAAGCTTTGCGATGCGGTATTCCTTGAATCAAATTACTGTGAGCAAATGCTTGAAAATGGTTCATATCCATTGCATTTAAAAAGACGTATCAGCAGCAAAAAAGGTCATTTATCCAATGACCAGGCATTGGAACTCTTCTTGAAACATAAACCTGAGAGTTTGCAATTATTGATACTTTCCCATCTTTCACAAAACAATAATCACCCGGATATCGTAAATAAACTATTTACGCAACATGCAGGCGGGGTGAAAGTTGTAATCGCCTCTCGTCATAAGGAAACAGAACTCTTTAATATTGAAAGCAATCCACTGCTGAGTCGTATAAAGACCATTAAAAAGCTTAAAGCAAACAAAGCGCAGCTCTCTCTTTTTGATTCGATAGAAATCGGGGTTTAATTTATCGTATCTATTTCTTAACAGCATTAATTGTATTAAATTTGCCAGAATCATTAATCCAGATATGAAGCGCCTTATTCTATATTTATTTACTTCTGCTTTTTTTATCTCTTCATGTAATGATCATTTGAAGATCGAAAAAAATGATAACCCGCAAGGTTATGCTGATTCACAGTTTGTGGGTTCATGGAAAGTAACTGCCTTGAGTTGCGATGTGGCTTTTGATTGGAATAATGATGGCACTACCGAGAGAGATATTTATAATACCTGGACAGCATGCGAAAGGGACAACCTGTACACTTTCACCGGTGATACTGTAATGGGCGCCTATAAAAGAGGGACATTTAAGATCAACTGTTCGGTCACTAAACCGGCAGAGTGGCAAATAGTTTTTGATACCGTTCCTCCCAAAAGTCAAAGTCTCGTTTACAGCCTTTCTGGCCTTGGCCCGGAATCTGAAATAGTTATTAATATGACTTCAGTTCAGTTTCAATCGGTCCTTTTATTAACACTAAACGGCCTGCCCGCTACAATAACAAAAACCTGGACAAGACAATAAAAAACCCTCTCGCCTAAGGCGAGAGGACAAAAATTTATTGAAACAGATCTTCTTATGGTTGAGCTGCACTTTTACTTACTGAGGTAAGTGTTGCAAGCAATCTTCCATTTGGCAACTCGCTGGCTGCATAATAAAGATTTACTTTTTTACCGGCCTTAATTTTAGGGAGTGTAACAATGTCTTTTACACTGCATGAAACTTTAGCAGAAGCATCTTTTGCATCTCCAAACTTCCATTCCTTTAATACAACATTCTGTTCGTCTCTAATTGATACAATACGACTTTTACCAGGCCTTCCGCAATGATAATAACGGATAGCCAATTGGCCATTGCTTACACTTTGATCCAGTTGCAGGTTTTTTATCTTGTCCATATCATTTCCATACTGCTGCAAAACAAGTTTATCATTGAGGTAAACCTCAAATCCTTCACCTCCAAAATTGGTTTTGTAAGACGATATTGTCTCGGCTGTTTTTACTGAGAACGAAAATAAAACTCCGCTTAGACCTATAAGTAGAGCAAAAAGGATCGTTGGCTGATAATTGACCTTTTTCATGGCAAAAAATTTAGTTATTAATAATTTTTGAATCGTCCACAAGTTAAAATGAGAAGCTACCCCAAAACAAGAAACTTTGATAAGATGCAAGCGGGGCTTGACCACCCGTAGTCTTATCGACGTTTTTTTAAATTAACCAGGTAAATGATAAACACAATGGCCAGTATTCCGAAGGAGCCGTAGATCATATAGCTAATTGGCATAGAAGCGAGGTATGTAGAATTAAAGATCGGCTAATTCCAAATGTAAAAGCAGAAAGCATTTGAAAGTGATAAAATAAAATATGAAAAAATCTATAGCCATCCTTCATCTTGAGTTTTCGTAACTTCAAAAAAACTTTTTTATGGCTGAATTAAAAACAAAAGAGAATGACGCTTCAATTGAAAAGTTTCTCAGCACTGTAAAAAATGAAGAAAAAAGAAAAGATTCTCTTGTACTTCTTGAACTGTTAAAAAAGGTCACAAAGAAGGAACCGAAGATGTGGGGAAGCAGTATCATTGGTTTTGGAAGCTATCGTTA
This sequence comes from Chitinophagaceae bacterium, assembly GCA_036524255.1. Classification (GTDB taxonomy): domain Bacteria; phylum Bacteroidota; class Bacteroidia; order Chitinophagales; family Chitinophagaceae; genus VBAS01. The sequence continues at coordinate 6,904 of DATDCP010000308.1, read as the reverse complement.
TAAGTCTCCGAAGACGGGTCGTGAAGGTGATTGGTTTCTTACAGGTTTTTCTCCACGAAAACAAAATATGACTGTTTACTTCAGCTCTGGCTTTCAAAGCATGACGTCATTAATGAAAGATCTTGGAAAATATAAAACAGGTGGCGGTTGCCTGTATTTTAATAAGCTAGGTGATATTGATATTAAAGTTCTGACAAAAATGCTAAAAGAAACGATCACCAAACCCCTTGCAGCAAAGTGAAAATGTAATTCATGTAGCTTAATACACCTTTTGTGTAATACCATCTTAAGCAGAAGCATCGATTTACTAACTTATTCCATAAATAATTTTATGGAAAAGATTCTCTTCATATGCTTACTGTTTATTTCAACGATAGCTTCCTGCCAGGATACAACAAAAAACACAACCCGTAACTGGGAAGTAAGAATGACTGAAAAGAATGAGCCTGGGAAAAAATTTACTCTAGATATTATGGTGCTCGATATTTCCACCAAACAACCGATAAAAGATGCCGAAATATTTGCTTATCACACTAACTATAAAGGCGATTACGTAAATGATGCAAAAGGCATTGCAAAAATTCATGGCACTGCATGGAGCAATGAAACCGGGACTATTCGTTTTCTCACTATTTACCCACGGGGCTACAATGACTCTCCTACTGGTGAACATATTCATTTCAGAACAAAGGCCCGTGGTTATAGCGGTGGCGGCACTGACCTTTCATTTTGGGATTATCAACAGAAAACCCTTGATTATAAAAATCCCATTGTCACAAAAGTTTATCTTGAAACTTTAGAAGAAAAAAACGGAGAGCTTTTTGGAAAGGCGATCCTGTACATGAAGAAAAATTAATGGCTTCTATTTTTGTTTTACTTTAGATAGTAAAACAGGCTCATGAGAATCATTTTTCTTTTTGCGATCATTATTTTACTTAATAGCTGCAACACCAGATCTCCTTCGCATTCACCTGACCTTGATAAAATTTTTGATTCAGTATTTAAAACCAATGATCCCGGCGGCGCTGTATTGATCGCAAAAGATGGAAAGGTAATTTATGAAAAAGGATTTGGCATAGAAGATATTACTACCAAAAAAGCGATCGACAACAATACACTTTTTAATGTGGGGTCTATCAGTAAAACTTTTGTCGCTTTTGGCATTTTGCAATTGGCAAAAGAAAATAAGCTATCAATAGATGATGATATTTATAAATACTTTCCCGATTTTAAAGACAGCTCAATAGCAAAAAAAATAAAGATCCATCATTTACTTACCCATTCTTCGGGTTTGCCAGATATAAGAAATGTGAAGGGGGACAGCACATTTTATTTAACTGCAAAAGATGAGGAGAATTGGGCGCCGATCAAAAAAGCAGATAGTCTCGAATTTCAACCGGGAGAAAGATTCAATTATTCTAACCCTGCATTTAATGGACTTGCCTTGATCATTAAAAAGGTAAGTGGTATGAAGTGGCAGGAGTATATCAAAAAGAATATCATGGAGACGGCCGAAATGAAAACCTCAACTATCACCGATGGCCCTTATCCCGAGTCAGGCGTTTCACATGGTTACTTGTTTGATGGCAAAGATTACTTTGAAAAAGATTATGGTGAAGAACCAACTTTTGCCGCGTCAGGTAATGGTGGCGTATGGAGCAGTGTTAATGAGCTTTGGAAATATGAGCAAGCCATTCAAAGAAATGTTTTTCTTGATAGTGTATGGACAAAAAGATCAAGAACAATTTATGATCTTTCGAATTGGAAAGACAGCCTCCCTCCATTCATTGGACTTAGTTGGTTCATTACAAAAACAAATAATGAAAATATGATCGGGCACACGGGATCACAAGGCGGCTTCAGGGCTGATTATGTTTGGCTGCCCGAAAAGAAAATTTTCTATGTCATTCTTTGTAATACCCCAAAGCCACTTGCTCAAATAAGAAATAAAGTTTTAGCAGTGGCACTGAAAGAAGAATAAAATGATAACGATCGAACAAGCAAGAAAAGCAGCACTGTCATTACCTGAAACAGAAGAGAAACCTCATTTTGATCTCACAAGTTTTCGTGTGAAGAATAAAATATTCTCTACCATTCATGCTGATAAAAACTATGTGATGGTGAAGCTTTCAGCAATTGATCAATCGGTTTTTTGCGCATTCGATAAAGAAGTGATCTTTCCTGTGCCTGGTGGTTGGGGTAAACAGGGCGCCACTTTTATTAACTTGAAAAAAGTCAAGAAATCTATGCTACTTGATGCACTATCAACCGCATGGAAAACAACTGCCCCTCCAAAACTTGTAGAAAAGTATTTCGGAAAAGAAAAATCCTAATTTTACTATAACGACTCGGCTTGCTATGGAACTTTACGGCAAACTTTTAAATATCACTGTCCCTTTCTTCCTCTTTTTTTTCCTTGTTGAAAAAATTGTGGAGTGGCGTAAGGGTCTCCATGTCATTCGTGGCCTTGACAGCGTTTCCAGTTTTAGCAGCGGAATTACCAATGTTGTAAAAGATGTGCTGGGCATTAGCATCACGATCATTACTTATGGTTGGCTTCTTAATAAGATTGCGGTCATTCACATAGAAGCTACTGTGCTTACATATATCATCGCATTTCTCGTAATAGATTTCCAGGGTTATTGGGTACATCGCTGGTGTCATAAAATAAATTTTTTCTGGACCTATCACATCATACATCATAGCAGCGAAGAGTTTAATCTTTCCTGTGCACTGCGTCAATCGATCTCAACCTTTATTAATTTCTTTACATTCCTGCTTATACCTGCCGCATTATTGGGCGTTCCCCAGGAAGTGATCGCCATTGTAGCGCCATTGCATCTTTTTTTACAATACTGGTATCATACACAATTGATCGGCAAAATGGGATTCCTCGAACATATCCTTGTCACTCCTTCTCATCATCGTGTACATCATGCTATCAATAAAGAATACATGGATAAAAATTTATCGCAGATATTTATTTTCTGGGATAAACTTTTTGGCACCTTTCAACAGGAGCTTAATGATGTAAAGCCTGTTTACGGAGTAACAAGACCCGTAAAAACATGGAACCCTGTTAAGATCAATTTTATCCATTTGTGGTTGTTGATCAAAGATGCATGGAGAACGAAAAATATAAAAGATAAATTTCGCATTTGGTTCATGCCCACCGGCTGGCGGCCTGATGATGTAATGGAAAGATATCCTGTTGACTATATTGCGGATGTTTACAATTATAAAAAATTCGACACTCCTGCTACAAAAACTTTTATAGCCTGGAGTTGGTCACAAATGTTTTTCAACTATTTCCTGCTCATTTATTTTTTTGCTTTTATTGCACAAATAGATAAGCCGCATTTCTTTTATTATGGAGCTTTCGTTTTTATTTCCATTTACGCCTACACTGAGTTAATGGATGGCAACCGTTATGCTTTTTATATGGAGCTGGTAAAATCACTTATCGGTCTTTTTATTATTTTTTATTATGGTGATTGGTTTTTTTCCTCACAACACTGGCCGTGGTACCATTATATTGTAGCTGCCTATTTTATTATTTCTGTTTTCGCCACAGCTTATTTCGCATTTTACGAGATGAAAAAAAGCGAACAGCAAGTTTCTATAGCCTGAATTTCTTTTGTGTCTCCGTTTACAAATCAACAATAATTGGCTCACCCGCAATGGGTTTCCTCACAAAAATGCCCAACCGACAATTTTCGGGTGTAACCTTTGTGTCAGGAATCCTAAGCCGGTCATTTTAGCCTCATAGAATTGGTGTAATTTGTAGAGTAAAAGCAACCCAAGCGGCTCTGCCTACGATTATTTAACCGAAACATTGCACCCTTGTTAACAGCCCGGGAATTGAGTGAACAAATTGAAGGTTGTGTAAAGAACAATAGGGATAGTCAAAAAACGATCTATAGTTCTTTCTATGGGTATGCTATGTCAATATGTGATCGCTATTCGGGGAATTACGATGATGCTGTGGAAATTCTCAATGATGGATTTTTGAAAATTTTTAAAGAAATACATAAATACAAGCCGGCATACGCTGACACCGTTGCCTCTTTCAAAGGATGGATAAGGAAAATTATGGTGTACACAGCCATTGATCATTATCGCAAGATCAAAAAACATTTGAATGGACATACAGACCCGACCACACTACAGGTAGCTTCAGCACAGGAAACAGCGCTTGATAAATTATCCTACCAGGAAATTTTAAGAGCAATACAGCAATTATCACCGGCTTATCGTACAGTATTCAACCTATTTGTAATGGATGGATTAAGTCATGATGAAATATCGAATAAGTTGGGTATTGCCGAAGGCACATCAAAATCAAACCTTGCAAAAGCAAGAATGCATTTGCAAAAAATATTATTAAAACAAACTGAAAAAGAATACAAACGTAATGCAGTCTGAGAATTTTGACAAGAAGATAAAAGATTCATTGAGTCAACGTCCTGCCGGATATGATAGTCCGGATTGGGATAAAATGGAGACGTTGCTTGATAAACACATGCCTCTTGAAAAGAAAGACAGGAGAAGGATATTCTTTATTGTTTTTAGTTTTCTTTTATTAGGTGGTGGGGCATTTCTTGTTTGGCGGAATAGCAGCAGCAAAAAAGAAGTCGCCCAAATTAAATCTCCAATACAAAATACAGCAACAAAAGAAAATAATAAGCCCGGAAATTCTGGCACAGACAATGGCACAAACACTTCTCAACTGCCAAACAATTCAGTTGGTCGATCTGCCTCATCGCAGAGTACCGATCCCCAAACCAATGTCGTAGTAGACGATACTCCTCCCGACAAGGAAATTCAAACCGATGTTTCGATCGCTAAAACAGATAAGAATAAAAAAACAAATACGTCAGTAGTTAAGAAGACAAACAACTCAAAACAAAAAAGCTCATCCCAAACGATTGACAAATTGATTAAGGAAACCGAGCCAGAAAGATCATTGATTGAAGATCTAACTAAAAGTGAAAACGAACCAACAATAACAGAAATGAAAGAGACGGTAAAAGAACCGGAAGTTGAAAAAGCAAAAACCGAAAATCAACCCGATAGCTATCGGGTTGAAGAACAAAAAGAAGAAACAAAAGAAACTAAGCCTGTACCAATTAAAAATACTGATAACAAAAAACAGAAAAACAATAGCTCTTTTGCGAATAACTTTTTTGTTAGCGTATCTGCAGGACCCGATCTTAGCAAAGTAGGCGATAACACTGGTGAAGTAAGACTAGCTTATGGTGTTGGTATTGGCTATCAAATTTCAAAAAGATTTTCTATAAGAACAGGATTTTATGCTGGAAGGAAAGTTTATACTGCTGATCCTGCGGATTATCATCCCCCAAACAATTTCTGGTCATATTATCCGAACCTGGAAAATATTGACGCCGATTGTAAAGTGTATGACATACCTATAACAGTAGATTATCAAATTAGTTCAAACAAAAAACAAAGTTGGTTTGTATCTCTTGGTGTCTCCAGTTTATTGATGAAAGAAGAAACATATGAATACTATTTTAAACCAAATAATAGCCCTAATTATATCACCTATACCAAAACGATCGATAATGAGAACAAACATTATTTCTCCATATTGAATTTATCCGGCGGTTATACAAGGGTTATTAATAAAAATATAAGCCTGCAGGCGGAGCCTTATCTAAAAATAGCAATGGATGGGGTTGGCTATGGAAAAGTGAACCTGAATAGTGGTGGTATTCTTTTCACAGCGGTCATTAAGCCTTTTGCAAAAAAATAAGCAAGCCTGGGTAAACTAGATCACCTCTTTTAATTTTTCGATCACTGTATCTATTTCTTCAGTTGTATTGTATTTGCTAAATGAAAAACGAACAGGCACAAGGTTCGGATTATTATTGATCGCCCTGATCACATGCGAGCCTACATCTGCCCCGCTGCTGCAGGCACTGCCACCCGACGCACAAATATTATTCATGTCAAGATTGAATAAGATCATTTCTGATTTCTCTGATTTTGGAAATGAAGCATTCAATACCGTGTATAAGCTTTTACCATTATAATCGCCATTGAACTTTACACCAGAGATCTTTTTATTCAATCGTTCGATCATGTATGTTTTTAATGAAAGAATGTATTGAGAATCCTTTTCCATATTTGCATCCGCGATTTCTAATGCCTTTGCAAAACCAACAATTCCATAAAGATTTTCTGTTCCTGCACGCATATTTCTTTCCTGTCCTCCGCCATAGATCATTGGCTTTACTTTGATATTATCATTTACATATAATATCCCGACTCCCTTCGGGCCATGAAATTTATGTCCGGCACCCGTTGCAAAATGTACCGGTTTCTTTCGCAAATCAATTTTATAATGCCCAACAGTTTGGACAGTGTCTGAATGAAAGATGGCATTATACTTTTTACAAATTTCACCGGCAGCATCAATGTCAAGAAGATTTCCTATCTCATTATTTGCATGCATTAAGGATACAAGACATCTTTCTTTATGCTCTGCTAATTGTTTTTCAAGATCTTCAAGATCAATATGGCCGTCGGGTAACAATTTCACAAAACTGGTTGTGATCGTTCCTTCATGATTTAAATGTTCTACTGCATGAAGCACGGCATGATGCTCGATCGGTGATGTAATGATATGACGACAGCCAAGATCACGGATAGATGTTGTAATGGCCATGTTATCACTTTCTGTACCTCCACTCGTAAAAAATATCTCACCGGGATTTGCATTTAAGATCTTCGCCACTGTTTTCCGTGCACTCTCAATAGCAAGACGTGATTCTCTTCCATAAGAATATATAGAAGATGGGTTGCCAAAATGAGTGGTCATATAGGGCAACATGGCCTCAAGTACTTCTTTATCAAGGGCTGTGGTGGCTGCGTTGTCTAA
>DATDCP010000307.1:0-4988 GCA_036524255.1 Chitinophagaceae bacterium | reverse complement strand
ATATCCAACCGATCATTTCTTTTGGGAATTTCTTGCTTATTGTTCGGGTACCGGTGGAAGTATTTTGATCATTGGCTCAGCAGCGGGTGTTGCAGCAATGGGAATGGAAAAAATTCAGTTTGGCTGGTACTTAAAAAAAATTGCATGGCTTGCAATTATCGGTTATCTCGCCGGGGCTGGTGTATTTTTATTACAGCATTATTTGCTTGGTTTATAGATCATCATATTCATATAAGGAGTCAATATGTGTTCCGGCTTTCATTTCAAATATAGGATTGATCAACCCATCTTTTAAACCATACACCCATCCATGCAGATCAGGCCGTTGTTCGTGTTTCCATGCCCGCTGTACAATTGAGGTCTTGGCAAGATGCATCACCTGTTCTTTTACATTTAATTCGCAAAGCTTGTCTACCCGCAGATCTTCATTTTGAATTGCATCGATTTCTTCCCGATGCAGGCGGTATACATCTTTTATATTCCGCAACCACATATTAAGAACTTGCTTGTAATCATGGTTTGACATGGCTGCTTTTATACCACCACAGCCATAATGACCGCATACGATAATATGTTTCACCTTCAGATGATTTACCGCATATTCCAAAACACTAAGAACATTTGAATCGGTATTCACAACCATATTCGCAATATTGCGATGAACAAAAATTTCCCCAGGTTGTGTACCGGTGATCTGGTTAGCAGGCACTCGACTGTCGCTGCAGCCGATCCATAAAAATTCCGGTGTTTGTAACTGGGAAAGTTTTTTAAAATACGCTGGATCAACTTTAAGTATTTCGGCTGCCCAGGACTTATTTTCAATTAATAGTTTTTCATATTCCTTCATAAATCAAAAATAACTACACGGTTCTGAAAACTATTAAAATTTAATGAATACCGAACTAAACCCGTCTAAACTTGTTATATAACAGTTGTAAGTTTTTTTGAGATAAATGACATTATTTCTATATGAAGGGTTTGGTCAGAGATCACTTATGTACTATTTTTGTAGCGCTTTTAAATGAAGAACATACCACAACCATACAGCTTTTTTCACCGTGTTTCGGCTATTATGATGATAGTTGCCTTACTATGGTTAACTATTAGTGCGCCTTTTGTATTTGAACAGCAGCAAAATATAGCTAAGGAAAAAAGTTCTTCTTGTATTAATTTTCCAATCGCAGGAAATGAGGAAGAAGCTGCCAGTCCATTCAGTGGTTCCACTGAAGAAAAAGCACCTAAATCACTCAACACTTTTTCTGAGGAATATCTTCATGATCATCATTATTCAGAATATTTATTTTCTATAGCCTCAAAGTTTCATAAATGTGAGGATGCTGGTACTTACTATGCTTACCACGGCGAACTCCTTGTGCCACCGCCCAATAAGGCTTAATTAATTTCCCATTTTTTTTGCTTATTAATGGCTTCCCCAAAGCCTGTATACTATTTTATTAACAAAGTAATGTCATCATAACCGATGGCAATTATCAAAAAATATTAACCGATGAGAAAACATTCAAAAGGTTTTTTACAAGACATGACCCCCTACGAGGGCTATGAGCTATTGGTAGACGGCAATAAGCGTTTTATCAACAATCTTAAATCAGACCGCGATCATCTTGAAATGATCAACGAGACAAGAGAAGGCCAATATCCCTTTGCAGTAATATTAAGCTGCATGGATTCCCGTACTTCAGTTGAATTAATTTTTGACCAGGGACTCGGGGACCTGTTCAGTGTAAGAGTGGCTGGCAATATTGTAAACAATGATATCCTTGCCAGCCTTGAGTATGCATTAAAATATGTAGGCTCAAAAGTATTGATGGTGCTGGGTCATACGGAATGCGGCGCTATTAAAAGTGCTAAAGAAGGTGTAAAAGATGGACATATAACTGCTTTACTTGATCGCATACGACCCTCGATCGCTAAAGCCATGCTTAAGGATGAGGATGATCACATTTTTAGTGATAACGCAGCATACGCAAATGTGGAAAATAGTCTTGAAGAAATATTGACACGTAGTGAAATTGTAAACGAACTATTTAAAAAAGGAGAGATAGGTCTTATCGGGGGTGTTTATAATATCGAGTCAGGGCAAGTTGATTTCTTTAAAAATCTAACCAGGGGAAAAAAAGAAAAAAAACTATTTGCAAATTCATAGACCCAGAAATAAAAAGATTTAAAACAAATTAATGATTGAAAAATGAAACTCAATACACAACATTTTAAAAATGATTTTTTATCCGGCCTGGTGGTTTTTTTAGTTGCATTACCACTTTGTTTGGGTATTGCAGTAGCAAGTGGGGCACCACCATTTGCCGGTATTATTACCGGTATCCTTGGTGGTATCGTTGTTGGCTATCTAAGTAGTTCCAATGTGAGTGTATCGGGACCTGCTGCAGGACTTATTGCAATAGTATTAGTAGCAATTACAACGCTTGGCTTTGGAAACTTTCTGCTGGCAATAATGATTGCAGGTGCTTTTCAATTGATATTGGGCTTTGCAAAAGCAGGAACGATCTCAAGTTATTTTCCTTCCGGTGTTATTGAAGGAATGTTAACAGCGATCGGTATTATAATTATCAAAAAAGAATTGCCACATGCTATTGGTTACGACAAAGAACATGAAGGTGATTTCTTTTCCTACGAATTAACAGATGCCGCAGATAAAGGTTTCTTTGGAGAGTTAATTCACTCTTTCAACTTTGCTCATGTGGGTGCAATAATTGTTACGATCATTTCAATAATTATATTAGTTGCATTTAATAAAGTTCCGGCTTTGAAAAAAATCAAAGTTTTACCCGGAGCACTTGTCGTCGTGATCGTTGGCATCGTCATCAATGAAATTTTTAAATCAGTAAGTCCATCACTTCAAATAGCCAACGAGCATTTGGTACAATTACCAACAGCTTCATCAGCTAGCGAGTTCTTTGGACAATTTACTTTCCCTGATTTTTCAGGTTTTACCAATCCCGCAGTCTGGGTAACAGCAGCAACTATTGCAGCAGTCGCAAGTATTGAAACATTATTGTGTCTTGAGGCCGGGGACAAAATGGATCCTATGAAAAGATTTTCCAGTGCGAATACAGAATTAAAAGCACAGGGTGTTGGAAATATTCTGGCAGGGTTACTCGGTGGTTTGCCAATGACATCAGTAATTGTAAGAACAACAGCCAATGTAAATGCAGGCGCAAAAACAAAACTTTCGGCAATAATACATGGAGCATTCCTGCTTGTCGCAGTTATTCTAATTCCTGCCTTACTAAACAAAATGCCAATGGCATGCCTCGCAGCGATCTTAATAATGATCGGGGTGAAACTGGCAAGTCCAAAAGTTTTCAAACACATGTGGAAGGCGGGTAAATACCAGTTCATTCCTTTTATTGTAACAGTTGTTGCAGTAGTAGCAACCGATCTGCTGAAAGGCGTGGGAATTGGATTGTTGGTAAGTATAATCTTTATCCTGAAAGGGAACATGAAACTTGCTTACTTTTTTAAAAAAGAAGAACATCATGAAGGCGAAACAATTCATATAGATTTAGCACAGGAAGTTTCATTCCTTAATAAGGCAGCTATCAAGCAAACATTGGCACACCTGCCAAAAAATAGTAAAGTAGTGATCGATGCTGCGAACACTGTTTATATTGATTATGACGTGCTGGAACTGATCCGAGATTTTTGTAATCATGGATCAAAGGATAAGAATATTTCAGTTACACTAAGAAATTTTAAACCGGCCTATAAAATGCAGGCCCTTCACGTTCATTCTGAAAAAGACTTAATAATTCAAACTGCAAATAATGAGTATAGCAATAAAGCAAGCAAGCCCGTCAGTACACCATGATCAACAGGTGAAACATCATCATTTTGATGAGACACATATCATTCATGAGCTGAAACATTTTTTGCCTTCACAGCAGGCATTGAAGGACTTTATCCATCATAACTCACTGCATGCATTTCAGCACATGAAATTTTATGATGCCATTTTTAAAGCATCAAAGATCTTTGGCTTCCAGGTGCACTTGCAATTGCCGGAGTACAGGGAGTTATATCAAACCGGTCGAATAAGGAGAGATATACTGGAAATGGTTATCACTAATAAAAAAGGAAAAGAAGCAGTTGCAGAATGGCAGAAACGACTTATCAGCAAAGATTATGATACTATAAATCATCCTCGCATTGGGCAACTGCGCAAATACTGGAAAGAAGTTTATCATTTTGACCTCGACAACAATGTTCATCCGTTACTGTTTCGTATTCTTTGTGTCTTTTTAGACCAGGGCATTGCAGTTGAAGATTTTCCGGTTGCCAACAAAACTTTTAGTGAAAGTATAAGAGAGCTTGAACAAAATGGTTTTACCAGTTTTTTTAAGACAAAGGCAGTTAAACAGAAATTTTTATCCGGTAAATATTCAATAACAGAGTTGTTAAAAACAATAGTTGGTAAAGAAGAATACTTCGAACAATATTTATTTGATCAGCAATTTACTCATCATGGCTGGAGTGGTTTTGTATCTGCAGTAGAAGATAACCCGCAAACGCTGCTTGATAGAAAAAAGATAACGCTAAAAGAATTAATAGAGTTTGAATTGCTGATGGAATTAGATGCATTGAATGATCGCTTTGGTAGTAAATGGCAACCATTAACTCAACATATAACAGAACCGCCGCTTGATCTGTTGGCGGCGGTTCCAAAAACTGAATTTGCTGAAGTAATAGAACTCTGGCAGGATGCTTTTGAATGGAGCTACTACGATTCAGTATTGAAGGGAATATTATTAGCTTCTGCTAAACCTTCGAAATATCATATTTCAAATAACGGCAAAATACAGCCCGAACTTGCTGGCGATTCAAGTAAAACCTCCTCCTTTCAAGGAATAAAGAGGTCCGGGGGCTTCCAGGCTATCTTCTGTATCGATGAACGCGAAGATTCCATTCGTCGACACATTGAAGCAGTAGATAAAAATTGCGAAACATTTGGA